>CAYOTU010000292.1:0-5117 GCA_964406905.1 uncultured Myxococcales bacterium
CCAGTCGCGGAAATACCCGGTCCTCCTGGTGGACCTGGGCAAACTGAAGGGCCTGAAAGCCAACACCGGGATTGCGAACCTGACGCCCCTGGCCCGCGTCCTCCTGCGCATGGCCCTGGAGATGGCCGAGGATCCTGAGAACGCAGATCTGGCCCCGGAGTTGGCCGTGCAAGCACAGGCCATGGCGCCGGACGTTCCCATTACCTACCTCGTCTCCGCGCAGCTCTCCAGCGGAACAGGAAAGGAGTTCTCCCTCGGGGACACCCTCAAGGCCTTCTCCCTTTCGGTGCTCTCCTCCTGGCGGTACCTGCCCTCCCTCCTCGAAGAGGTAAGCCTGGTCGCGTTCATCTGGTTCCTGCTGACCCTCCTCGCTGCGGCCCTGTTCTCCTTCTCGGTGTTGTTCCGCTACTCGAAGCTCCTGGCGCATGACATCGGGCATCTGCTGCCCTCCGGCGCGTCAGAGTGGCAAAAGTTGATCCTGATCCTTCTGCTCCTCTTCGTGCCATTCCTGCTGGACCTGGGCGTGGTAATCCTCTTCCTGATCTGGTGGTTCTTCCTCTGGGTCTATATGAATCTCAATGAGCGCGCCACAGCAATAGTCCTGCTGGCGGTCATGATAAGCTGGCCCTTCGCAGGTAAAATGTTCGCCGCGGGAGTCACACCGCCGGACGCGGTAGAGGTCACCCTCGCCCGTTGCAACCACGAGGTCTGCTCCCCGGACGACCTCGAGCGCCTCAAAGATCTTCGGGCCTCTGGCAAAGCCAGCCTCGAGTTGGAGTACACCCTGGCCCTGGCCTCCTATCGCGCTGGTGCATTCAACCCCTTGGAACTGGATGTAGCCCTGGTTCATCTCTCAAACCTGGTTAAGGCCTCCCCCCCCCCCATGCTTTCGAAGGCGCTTGTCCTCCAGGGCAACATCTTCTTCGCCAAAGGAGTGGCGCTATGCACTGCGGATCAGGGCAATATCGCGGCGGGCGCGCACGAGTTGCAGGAGGCCGATAACCTCTACCGCCGGGCTCTGGATGTGGAGCAGAGCGTGGAGGGCCTCTACAATCGAGGCCGTCTCCTCTTCTACCGAAACCTTTCCGGTAAAGGAGATCAGCTCATAGCGAAGGCCAGCGACCTGGACGCCCATCGGATCCTCAATATCGAGGAGGTCAGTCGGTTCGCTGGCCAGCAGGAGTTCCTCTGCGGCGAAAACTTCAACCACAACCGGGAGCTGCTGATCCCCCTGCTCGCGGCGCGGGACTTCTTCGCTGCGACGGTACGGCGGCAGCCCACGGAGACCCTCCTTGGGTTCCACCATCAGCTCCTCGGGCCCCTGCCCCTAAAGCGGGTCCCTCTTGTCGCCGGAGTCCTCGCCGGGGTACTTATCATCCTGGGTCTGGCCCTGCGCCGCATCCATTTCTCTAGCCACTGTGTCAAGTGTGGTGCGGTGAGCGACCCCAAGGATCGTCCGGAGCTTGCCCAGAGCGGCATCTGCGAGACCTGCCTCTTCTACCGAATCCGCGGTAGCTTCGTGGACCCCAAGGAGATCTGGCGCCGGGAAAAGGGCATCGAGATCCGCCAGCGTCTGCGCAGACGGATGGAACGCGGGATCTCCTTTGTCCTGCCTGGTGCAGGCCAGATGATCCGCGGCAAGCCCTTGCGCGGGGTGATTTTCTTCGGATTCTTCTTCCTGCCGGTGCTGGGTATCTTCGTGTCGGATCCCATGCTCGGTAACCTGCCGGGCCTTGAGCGGGATGTGGGGATGCCCACGGTCCAGGTCATGGCCTTCAGCTTGGTGTCCCTGGTGGTCTATCTATTGGCCCTGCTGGACATCTACTCGAGGGATTGACCCATGGCGGACGGCAGCATCTCCTTCGGCGCTATTCTCAAAAAGATGCACATGGAGTCACGGACGGGGCAGCTCCACATAGAGAACCCCGACGGCAGCGTGGTGATGCACCTTCGGGACGGCAAGATCGTTGGCGTGGACATGCCCTCAGGCGAAACCTGGGCTATCGGAGAGTATCTGGTCGGCACCAGCTCCATCTCCGAGCGCCGCCTGCTCCGCTGCCTCCGTCTCGCCGCTGGCAACGACAAGCCGCCTGAGCAGATAGCGGTTGAAAAGGGGTACGTCTCTCAGGACGTCGCATTTCGCTTCGTTGAGTTGCACGCCAGGGAGACTATCCTCCCCCTCTTCACAAAGGTGGGGATCATGGTGCGCTTCCAGAACGTGGCGCCTCAAACAAACCCCCTCCTTCCACCGATCTCGATCCCCTTCCTGATCAAGGAGGGTTCGAAGCGCGCTGCTGAGTGGCCCGCACTGCTCAAACGGATCCCGACCTTTGACATGGTCTACGGCAAGGATCAGTCCTTCCTGGCTACCCTGCGCCGTACCGACGGCGACGCGGTGGACCCGTTCAAGGTCGCTGATGGAAATCGGGCCATGGGCGCGAACGAACGCATCGTCTACTTCTTCGTGGACGGCAAGCGCAGCATCCGTCAGCTCACGCGTGTGGCCGGGCTGGACCTTTACAGCACCTGCAAGGCCCTCTACAATCTTGAGTCCCGATTTATGGTCAAGGGCACCGGCGCCAGGGCATCGGATGCAGAGGCCACGGGCACGATCTTCCCGTTCCTGATGCGGGTCGTGACCTTCGCGGGCATTGTGGCGGCCCTGGCCGCGCTTGGCCTCTACCTGCCCGGCCCGCTGCAGTTCCTGGCGGGTGAGGGCTCCCTTGACCTGGGCCACGTAAAGGCCGTACAGCCCGTACGCATCGAATACCGAATTCGGGACACCCTCGAGGACGTCTGGCTCATGTCTCTGGACCTCCCCCGGGAATTGACGGCCCTGCCGGGCTTCACCCAGGCGAACCTTAATGAAGCAGACCTCCACTACCTCCCCCTCCCCGACGGACGCTACCTCCTCGGACGAGGCGACCTCCCTACGGACGACGAGAACGTCAGGAGCAAGGATGCCGACCACGCCGGAACTGATTGAGCGCACCGCTTCCTTCAAGGATTCCCTGATTCTCTCGCAGGTAGCGGGAGACCGGGAGGAGCACCTCCGCCGCCTGGAGAAGCTCACTGGAATACGCATCCTGCTTCGGGGGAACCAGGTCACAGTCCGTGGTGAGGACCACGCGGTAGCGCTTGGTATGGGGACCATAGAGGGGCTCTACGAGTTGGTAAAGAACGGGATCCCCATCGGCGTCGAGGACATCCGCCGCGCTGCGCAGATCCTCTCCGAGAACGAGCACGCCTCCCTCTCGGCGGTCTTCCTCGACACCCTCTGCATCCCCTCCACCAAACGCAAAATCGCGCCCAAGAGCCTGACCCAGAAACGCTACATCGACGCTATCAGGACCCACGATGTCGTCTTCGGCATCGGCCCCGCTGGTACGGGCAAGACCTATCTGGCCATGGCCATGGCGGTGAGCACGCTCCTGGCCCGGGAGTGCAAACGAATTGTCCTCTGCCGTCCCGCAGTGGAGGCAGGGGAAAAGCTGGGTTTCCTGCCGGGGGACATGGCGGAGAAGGTCAACCCCTACCTCCGCCCCCTCTACGACGCTCTCCACGACATGATGAACTTCGACAAGGCCCGTCACCTGATCGAGCAGGGCGTCATCGAAGTCGCGCCCCTGGCCTTCATGCGGGGACGGACCCTCAATGATTCCTTCGTCATTCTGGACGAGGCCCAGAACACGACGCCCCAACAGATGAAGATGTTCCTGACTCGCCTGGGCTACCACTCCAAGACAGTGGTCACAGGCGACGTCACCCAGGTGGACCTGCCCGAGAACAACATGTCCGGCCTGGTCCATGTCTCACGCATCCTCAAGGACGTCAAAGGCCTCGCGTTCACAGCCTTTACGAAGGAGGACGTGGTCCGGCACCCCCTGGTGTCCCGGATCATTCACGCATACGAACAAGAAGAGGCCCGTCTGGCCGCTTTGGCTGTCGATCCCGACTGATCTGGAGGAGTCAATGATCACACTCAATCAATTACCTGTCCTGGCGGAAATCGACGGGAGCCGCCTGACTGAGCCGTTCTCGTGGCTCGGAGAGTTGGCCCGGGAGTATGGGCTGCAGACCCTGGCGACCCTGCTGCTCCTCGTGTTCGGCTGGGCCGTAGCGCGTGCGTTGCGGATCGTCGTGATTCGGGGCCTGCGGATCGTCCGGCTGGACATGGTCGCAGAGCGGGCCGGGATCGACGGCGTCCTTCGCAAGGGCAACATCCAGCAGGACTCCGTGGAGATCCTCGGATCCCTGGTCTACTGGCTGCTGATCATCATGGTCCTCGTGATGATGATGAAGGTCTGGAACTTGGAGATCGGGCTCTCGATCATTCTGCTGCCCTTCCTCCCAAAGATCTTCATGGCGCTGATCGTGCTGATCCTCGGCCTCTTCCTCGCCGCGTTCATCGGCGATCTCGTGCGGACAGCAGCGGCCAACGCGGAGATGTCCTACGCCAGCCTTCTTGGCCAACTCATCCGATGGATAATCGTAACCTTTGTAGTGCTCACAGCGGTCCGGCAGTTGGGCATCGAAACCCAGCTCATCTCCTACGGGTTCCTGATGGTGGTCGGTGCGATCTGTCTCGGCATGGCCCTCGCCATCGGCCTGGGTGCCAGGCCGATAGTCGAGGAGCGGCTGCGCAAGGCGCTGGAGGCCTACGAAGCCAAGCAGAAAAGCGAGGAGTCCGATTCCTAGAAAGTAACTTTGGGTGGCTTCTTCGCCTGCTCCATCTCCTCCGGTCGGTTGGCCAGCGCAGCCGGCCCCGCCCGCGTCTTCTTTCCTCACGGCCTCTCAGTCGTCGTCATGCCCCCCCAAGGGGACCATGGAGAGCGCCCCTCGCGGGCACTCGGGGATGCACGCCGCACAGCCGGTGCAGCGCTCCACCGCAACCACGGCGAGGCCGTCTTCCATGGAGATGGCCTGCATCGGACAGACGTCGACGCACGCCGCGCAGCCGATACAGAGGGCCGCGTCGACCGCGGCGGACATGCGCGCTCCCGGGGTTGTGGCCGGGGCCGGAGCGGCGGATCCGCCGAGTCCCCGTCCTCCGCCGAGTCCCCGTCCTCCGCCGCCTCCTCGTCCTCCGCCGCCTCCTCGTCCTCCGCCGCCTCCTC
>CAYOTU010000293.1:0-5112 GCA_964406905.1 uncultured Myxococcales bacterium
GCTAATCCACCGGGTCACCCAGGAGGTCATGGCGGAATTCCGAGGCACAGGTGCTAAACGTACGCCTCAAGGCCTTGGTCGTCTGATTTCTGAGCCTCGGCAGCTCCCTAGGGTCGGCCGCAAAATAACCAGTGCATTCGGCCGCCGCTGCATCCGCTCTCGCGGCGTTGAGCAACCTTGAAATACTGGTAGTATGACTGCGATTGCTCGCCTTCCGAGAGCGGCGCATCAGCGCCCTCTGTGCGATCTGTTTATTTGTGGTCAGACGCTAACCGACCAACTCCGAAGGCCGCATGGTCAGGGAGATCCGGTTGCGCTTCTTGTCCACCTCCAGGACCTTGACCTTTACGGTCTGCTGCGGCTTGCAGACCTCGAACGCTGTGGCGACGCGGCGATCCGCCATCTGCGAGATATGCACCAGGCCGTCCCGATGGACTCCGATGTCCACGAACGCGCCGAAGTCGGTCACGTTGGTGACGCGGCCCGGGAGGACCATACCCGACTCCAGGTCTTCGACCGAGTGGACATCGTCTCTGAATGAGAAGACCTCTCGCTCGCCTCGGGGATCGCGGCCCGGCCGGGCCAGCTCGCCCAACGCATCTAGCCAGGTCTCGGGGCCGATGCCCGCGGGCGGCGGGCCTGCGCGGAGCTGAGCGACAGCATCGGGCTTGCCCATGACCGCCACTACAGAGGTCCCCGCACGCCGCGCTGTGCGGGTCAGGTCCTCATAGGCCTCAGGGTGAATCCCTGTGCGGTCCAGGGGCTCCGCACCGTCGGGGATCCTCAGGAACCCTGCGCATTGCGTGTAGCGCGCCGGCCCCATCCCCCCTACCTTCAGCAGCTCTGCGCGCCGACGGAACCGGCCCTTGCGTGTACGATGCGCCACCACTGCGCGGGCCAGCTTGGGCCCGATACCGGCCACCCGGGACAGGAGGGGTGCGGACGCTGTGTTCACCTCCACGCCGACCCGGTTGACGCACTCCTCGACGACAGCGTCCAGGCCCCCGGCGAGGAGCTTCTGATCCACGTCGTGCTGATACTGCCCGACGCCCAGGGCCTTGGGATCTATGCGCACCAACTCGGCCAGGGGATCCTGGAAACGCCGCGCTATTGACACCGCACCCCGCAGGGTCACGTCCATGTTCGGCAGCTCCTCGCCCGCGTCCACGGACGCGGACCAGACCGACGCGCCGGCCTCGCTCACAGGGGCCACCTCCACCTCGCTGGGCCATTTGACACGGGCCAGGAGCGCCATGGTCTCCCGATGCGCTGTCCCGTCCCCTACCGCTACCGCGTCCACCCGATGCCTCCGGACGAGGTCTACCAGGAAATTCATGGCCTGCTCCGCTCGGCCCTGGGGCGGATGGGGGTACACGGTGCCCGTGTCCAGGACACCCCCAGTCTCGTCAATGACTGCGAGCTTGCACCCGTTGCGAAAGCCCGGGTCCACAGCGAGGACCCGCTGCCCCCGAACCGGGGGCGCCATCAGGAGGGCCCTCAGGTTCTGCTCAAAGGTGGCCACCGATGCCTCGTCCGCGCGCTGCTTTGTCGCTGCGAGGAGTTCCCGCTGCACAGCGGGCCAGAGAAGCCGCCGCCAGCCGTCCTCGCTCGCTTCCATGAACTGGCCCTTCCACACGCCCGGGATTCTCGAAAACCAGGGGTCCCGTGCGAGCCACAGGGCCCGCGGCTCGTCCACGTCCAGGGAGATACTCAGCGCGCCCTGCTCCTCCCCGCGCAGGAGGGCCAGGATCCGGTGCGGCGGCGCCCGGTCCAGACGCTCCTGGTGGTCAAACCAGTCACGCCAGGTCTCAGCCTCCTCGCCCGCGCCGCGCTTGCGCTTCGACTGGACGCGCGCGTGGCCCGCGGCCCAGAGCCGAATCGCGCCCCGGGCCTGGGGGTGATTGGCCACCTCCTCAGCGACTATGTCCCTGGCCCCGGCCAGCGCGTCCTCAGCGCTGCCGACGCCTTTCTCAGACGAGACAAAACGAATCGCCGCGGCCAGGGGCGGCTCCCGTGACGCCGCCTGCCCCAGCATCATCCGAGCCAGGGGCTCCAGGCCCGCGGCCCGCGCCACGCCGGCCCGGGTCTTTCGGGCCCGCTTGAAGGGGAGGTAGAGATCCTCGAGAGCCGCCTTCTCCCAGCAGCCCTCGATGCGCGCCTTCAACTCCACGGTGAGCGCGCCCTGCTCCTCTATGGCCGAGAGGATCGTCTTCTTGCGGGCCTCCAGCTCTGAATGGCGCGCAAGCGCACTCTCGACCTTGCGGATCCCGACTTCATCCAGCGCACCGGTGCGATCTTTCCGGTAGCGGGCGATGAAGGGGACAGTGTTTCCGTCCTCCAGGAGGCCGACGCACGCGTCCACGGATTTCAGGACCAGCCCCGTCCAGGCGGTGATGCGTTCAATGCGTGTGTCCACGTTTTTGCTCCATCACGATGTGGTTGGGGGGACTGTAGCAAGCCGATGAATCGACGTCGACCTTCAATCCGAACGAAAGCCCGCCTGGATGCAGAGAAACAGCACGTCGTCGTCCAGCTCAGGCAACGATGGGTCGCGGGTATTCTTCCACATGTAGTTGAGTTGGACACGCACCAGATCCCTGAACGCGTAGCCCACACCAAGGGTCCAGTCGTCCTGGCGGTTCCTTGGACCGGACTGGTTGGACTGGCTCAGGTAGCGATCGAATCGGCCGCCGACCTCGAAGCGGTGCTCCGCCAGCCAGCCGACCGGGGTGAGCCAGCGCACGAACTCGCTCAGATTCCATAGAGCGCGGGCCTCCCAACCCGAGTAGGCCAGATCCCCCTGTCCGTTCGCGTCAAAGTCCTCGTCGATGGTCCCGCCGGCCAGCATCCCGACCAAGCGCAGGCCCGTCTTCGGGACCGTGACGCGGAGGTCCCCTGACCAGCTCATGCGATCGAGGTCCAGGATAGTTCGCCCGCTGTTGATGACGATGTCGTCGTGGCGGTTCCAAGTCGCGTGCCCGCCGACGCTGACTACCCCGAAGAGGTCCAGGAGGTCAACGCGCGCACCGTAGAAGAACTGGGGAGCGTTGGCGATGATGAACTCCTTGCGGGCGGTCGACCCGATAAAGAGGTTCGCGCCGAGCCCGTTGCCCACCATCAGGAGGTACCTGAACGCGCCGATCCGGATATCCACGTCCCCGGTGAAGGCCAGGCCGAGGTCCCGAAGGTACGAGCGGTTCCCTGCAAAATGGGACGACGAGTGGAAGGACCGCGACAGAGAGTAGTCGGCTACCCAGGATGACACATTAGAGCGCGTGATAAAGTCCAGGCGGTTGGACGCTGCCATATTCTCCCAGGGCCCGGGGATCTTGCGCTGCCCGAGTTGCACCGTAAACCAGTCAGCGACGCTGTACCTCATGTAGAAATTCAGGAGCCCCACGGGCTTGTCCAGGCGAACCTGGACATCGACTCCGAGCCCTCTGTAGATGTCGATGTCCGCACCGATGCGGGCGCGATGCAGGCTGAAGCCGCTCACCGTGTTCGCTGCCTCGTCACCGCTGGGGTGCTGAAACAGGCCCTCCATGTCCTGGGCCTGCTCGTAGACCGTGATCAAGGTCTGCATATAGCCAGAAATCGAGGCCCCGCGATCCTGCTCCTCAGCCATGGCGGAAGAGGAGAGGAAGAAGAAGCCCAGGAGGACGGCGACCCGGCAGGACGCCGGAGTCAACCGCTGGACGGGATACAGCCGGAACAAGGGGTCTACTCCGCGGTGACGCCGAACCCGTAAACGATCAGGCTCGCGTTCTCGATGTAGCCCCAGCCGCCGTAGTGGGTGTCGAAGTCTTCCGTCCCCTCGGGCAGGGGGTTCACCCGGATCGCCATGACGCCGCGGACCATGTCCCCCGCGTTGTGGTTCTTGCTGTCGTCATAGTCCCAGCCGTCAGCGCACTCGGTCGGGGAGTATTGCGAGCCCCGGTCCGGGGAACCCGGGTCAGACTGCGGGACGATGATCCGGTACGGACCCTCACCGCTTATTTTGCCTGATGTCGGGTCCAGATTCGACGGGTCTATGGGCACCCCGTCCCGATCCCATGCCAGGATCAGCCACTGCTCGCCCGGGACCTCGCCGCCGGAGACCACCCCCTCGGGCAGTGTGTCCGGGTACACGACAAAGCCGCAGTCCGGGCCGAGGGTCGCTGTGTCCAACCCCGCATAGAACAAGCTGGCCGGGTACTGGTTGTTGATATCCTCAGCGGTGAAGTCCTTCATGTAGCCATCGGGCGCGATGACGGTGATCCCCTGGAAGTCCGGTGACGTGGTGTCGACGCCGGCCGCGGCCAGGAGGTCCTTGGCCTTGACGCCCTCGTACAAAGCGTAGTCGTCGAACTGCTGCCTGTGGGAGTTCGACAGGAGAAACTGCCCGTGTGCGGGCATGGCATGGAGATCTTCCGCCGAGTAGACCACCGTCGGTGCGGTGTTCTGTCCCGGCTTGCTGTTCGGATCACCCGGGTACTTGAGGTCCGCTATCTCCTCAGCGTTGCCAAATCCGTCCCCATCGCTGTCCTCGTCCATGATCTCCTGGAGCGCGATCATCGAACGCCCGGACGCCTTGTAATCCGCGCCGAAGGGATTGAGGGTCTCGACGTAGGTGGTCGGCTGCGTCTCGACAAAATCCTCCGAAGGATTCAGAACCAGGTGGCAGTAGTCGCATGCGTTCACAAAGCCCTCGACCATCTCGCCATTCTTTTCATAGGTGAAGGTCCCGCCCGTATGACAGGTCTGGCAGTCGTCCAGCCGTGTGCCGAGCGAATCCGGGAAGACCGAGACGAAGTTGTTGGAGTCCTCGTCGCTCTCGTGTCCCTTGTACGCGTGGGACGAGACCTGCCTTGGGGGCAACTCCGTGTCCTCTCCCGCTACCGTGTCATCTCCAACCGTGCCACCGCCCGAAGATCCGCCGGAGTCGCACCCCCAGGCCATCCCAAACGCCATGACCACAAGCGCAACCAACGACATCTTCGACACTCTCGCAACCATCATCCTGTCTACTCCTTTCGGTTCCAGCCATCGCTGTCGACGGCCCATTTGCCATTCCCCACGTAAGGGCCTGCGCAACAATAACTACCCGTTTTCGGTCGCCGATGCATCCACGCT
>CAYOTU010000294.1:0-5091 GCA_964406905.1 uncultured Myxococcales bacterium
CCAGAGGCAGGGGGAAGCCCAGGACCTTGCCCAGATCGATCTCCAGGGTGACCGGCGAGGAGGAGAAGCAGGGGCCATCCAACGCGAAGGTCGAAGCGACGCAGGGGCCCTGGTCCACGGGTTTTATGTAGGCCGGAGCCCCATCCGCGCCATCACCCCCGTCGCCGACAAAGCTCCCTGTGGTGAAGAGGGCTTGCAGTTCGGTGTACGATGAGTCCACCGCGTCCAGCCGGACCACCACCGGAATCCCGGAAATCATTTCCCTGAGGTAGGTCC
This sequence comes from uncultured Myxococcales bacterium, assembly GCA_964406905.1. Taxonomy (GTDB): domain Bacteria; phylum Myxococcota_A; class UBA9042; order CAIXZC01; family CAIXZC01; genus CAZNWW01. Next base: position 277 of record CAYOTU010000294.1, read on the forward strand.
CCAGCCCCATGGGCTCGATGTGCGCATCGGGGATCAGGAGCGTGAGCGTCGCACCCTCCAGGGCAACGGGATCCGTGAGGACGGGATCCAGCCCGGCCACGTCCAGGAAGAGCCCTGCGACTTTCTGGGAGATGGAGTCATCGTAGCCGCCCTCGACGTGGAGGTCTGAGACCACAGCGAAGACCACAGGCTCGTACACCCTCGGTGGCCTTTCGTCCGGCGCAATGTCCAGCCGCGCCGCATCCATGGGAGGCGCAGTCGCATCGCCCGCATCGCCGCGATCAGTGCCGCACCCCAGGACCACCAAGGCCATAAGGAGGCTGATCAGAATAAGATGTACAAGTTGCGGCGTTGAGGCGCCCGGATGGCAAGGAGAGAGGAGGGCGCATACCCGTTCGTACGTAACCGACGAAAGACGATGCCATCGGGGATGGATCGGCGTCGCAGGTGGATAGATTATTTTGACCAGCCTCCTAAGTCCGATCAGTCCGTTCCTCATGGCTCTCTCCCTGTCGAGTCCAGGCAACTCGTCTCAGACTCAACAGTTACCACACACAACGTCCCAGGCATAACGTGACAGGTTTGTGGGAGGCTTGACATACGCTTGGTAGTCTCGGCCCGATTCAGTTAGACTGCTGCCGCGCCGGAGATCCCAGATGAACCGACGCCAATCACTCTGAACCTCAGGAGGAGTCCATGAATAACCTGATCCCCATCGTTGCGGTGTTCAGTCTCTGCGTCGCCGCGGTCGTCCTGGTCTGGACGTACAAACGGACGATCGTCGTCGACGCGTATCAGTCCAGGACTGTCCCCCTGTCTCAAGCCATCAGAATAGCGGTGAGCGTCGGCGCGGTGCTCGTCTTCCTGCTGGCCCTCCCCGCCACATCGGTGATCTACGTCGGGGATGACGAGGTCGGCGTGGTGATCAAGAAGTTCGGCGGCGGCAGTCTGCCCCCGGGGGCCATCGTGGCCCTGAACGGGGAGAACGGGTCCCAGGCCCGGGTGCTGACGCCGGGATACAAGCTCTGGTACTGGCCCTGGCAGTATGAGATCGACAAGACGACCAAGCTCCTGTCGATCCCCAAGGGCAGCATCGGCGAGGTGGAGGCCCTCGACGGGGTCCCCATGCCCCACGGCGTGATCTACGCGCCGCCCTGGGAGGACCCTAAGGATATGCTGAACGCTGAGAGCTTCCTCGCTGCCGCGTATGGCGGTGGCACCGGGACGGTGGGGTACAAGGGACCCCAGGCGACGGTGCTGGTCCCGGGCAGGTATCGTTACAACCCGCGCCTCTTCCGAATCACGGAGACAGAGCTCACCAACGTGGACGTGGGGCACGTGAAGGTGGTCAAATCCAACGTGGGGGACATCCCCGCCGAGCGAATGACGGTCATCAAGGAGCTCCGCGAAGAGGAGATCTCCATGACCGAAGATGAGCAGACGATCGCGCTGGCCGACCTGCGCAAGGAGCTGCGCTTCGAGGCCGAGGTCGATGGAAGAACCGCTGAGGAGGTCGAACGAATCCTCAAGGAAGCCCGGCTCCCGCTTACCACGAAGATCATCCTCAAGGAAAAGGAACGCGAGGTCCCGGACCGCTTGGTGGACGTGGACCAGCGAGGCATCTGGCGGGAGTCCCTCCCTCCGCGGCAGTACTACATGCACACAGCGGCCTACGAGATGACGGACATCCAGACCCTGAAGATCCGGGTGGCCTACTCCAACGAGGAGCAGTCCGAGCAGGGGGAGCGGGCAGACATCGAGCTGTCCCCGATCCAGGTGCTCACCAAGGACGGCTTCAAGTTCCCTGTGGACGTGCGGGTGATCTACCACATTGAGCCGGAGCAGGCACCCCTGGTGGTTTCCACCCTGGGGGACGACGAGCACGTCCTCAAGAAGGTCCTGACGCCCGCGGTGCGCTCGATCTTCCGTAACAATGCGCAGGGAGTCACCGCGTTGGCCTACGTGAAGCAGCGCATAACGCAGCAGAAGAAGAGCACCCTGATGATCCGCACGAGGCTGGCCCCCTACGGCATCACCATTGACGAGGTGCTCATCGGCGACGTGGGCGGCGACACCAACAGCATCGCCACCCTCCTGACCACACAGACCAACCGCCAACTCGCCAAGCAGCAGCAGATCACCTACGTCGAGCAGCAGAAGGCAGCAGAGAAGCGCAAGGCCCTGACCAAGACCGAGCAGGAGGCCGAGGAAGAGAAGAAGCTGGCCGCCGCGGAGTACGCTGTCAAGATCGCGTCCCAGAAGAAGGACGAGATCGTGATCCAGGCCAAGGCCGACGCGGAGAAGGTCACCATCGCCGCGACCGCTGAGGCGACCAGGATCAAGGCGATCGGTGAGGCCGAGGCAGACAAGTACCTGAAAAAGGCGGCAGCCATCGGCAAACAGCAGGTCGCGTTCCTCGAGGCCCTACAACTCGTCTCCGATGGCAAGATCCGCATCACACCCAACGTCATGGTCTCGGGCGAGACCGGCGGCACCATGAACGCGCTCATGGGCACCATGCTGGGCGACGTGGTCGGTCGCGGCAGCCTGGCGGAGTAGCCTCCTCCAGCACCGCCGCCACATCTTGACTGCCATTCCGAGAGTTATTCTTCGATCGGGAAGCCGAGCGCGGCGCCCAGATCTGCGGCAAAGTCAGCGGCGCGCTGGTACCGGGACTCCCGCTGCTTCTCCAGGGCCTTGAGGAGGACGTCGCCTGCCTCGACTGGAATCTCCCTGCGAAGCGTCGTGGGATGCGGCGCGGCAGTGAACTGATGGTGGGCCAGGATGTTGGCCGCGGGGAAGGGTGTCTTGCCGGTGAGGAGCTGGAAGATCAGCACGCCCAGGGAGTAGATGTCCGAGAGATGGTTCACGAAGTCGCCGACGATCTGCTCCGGTGACATGTAGAGGGGCGTGCCGCAGATGATCAGCGTCTTGGACGGGTTCTCGTCCAGGGCCTTGGCCAGGCCAAAGTCCATGAGCTTGACGTTATCAGAGCGCGCACCGGTGAGCATCACGTTTCCAGGCTTCAAGTCCCGATGGATGATCGTCTTGTCGTGCGCGTACTGGAGCGCGTCGCAGAGCTGGTAAGTGACCGAGGCCACGTAGTCCAGGGACAGGACCCCGTCGTGCTTGCGGAGCTTGTCCTCCAGGGTGATCCCGTCGATAAACTCCATGGAGAGGTAGAGGTTATCCCCAACCTGACCCATGTCGTAGAGGGTGACGATGTTGGGATGGTTGAGGACCGCGGTGGTCTTGGCCTCCCGCAGGAAGTACCGCTTCGCTATGTCGTCGGGGACCTGGTTACGGAAGAGGAACTTGAGTACCACCTTCCGCCCGAGGGTCTTGTCAAAGGCCTTGTAGATAACGCCGTGGCCGCCCTGGCCGATCTTCTCCACCACGTCGTAGCGGTCCGAAATGCTGTCCTTCTTGGGCAGCTCAAACTCTACCTTGCCCTGCTTCACTTCCTCCTCGCTGACAATCTCCACGTTGATCGCCATGGTCTGCGCGTCGGAGATCAACATGGCCTCCAGGCGCTCCTTCCAGTTCCGGGCCTTCTCGGCCACGGGCCCCTCGACATCCAGTTGATGCAGCAGGGGCAGCGCTTCCTGGGGACGATTGGTCCGCTCGCAGATGGTCGCCATGGCGAAGAGGGCCTTTGATGTCTGGGTATTGACCCCCCGGAAGTTCATAATCTCAGAGTACTTTGCCAGGGCCTCATTGATATCTCCCTGGCTCTCCAGGATCGACGCAAGGGACATGGCGGACTCCATGTAGTCCTCTTCGAGGGGGGTGATGCGCTTGAAGAACTCAACAGCCAGATCATACTTCTCAAGGCGCATCATGATGTTGCCGAGCGCTGCCCAGTTCTGCTGTCGCTTGTACAGCTCGACGACCTTGTTCCACTCGTCAGCGGCCTCGTAGAGGCGGATCGCGCCGCGCAGGTCGCCGACCTTCTCCAGGGACTCCGCTGCTGCCAGGGTCTCACCGGCCTGGAGGCGGGCCTTCGCTGCCAAACGAAATTCCCCGAGCTTCTCAAAAATCTGCGCTGCCTTGAGCAGCTCGCCAGCCTTGTAGAAGGTCTCTCCGGCCTGTTTGAGCTTACCGGCGAGGAGGAAATACTTGCCCGCCTTCTCAAACTCACCGATCTGGATGTAGTGTTTCCCCAGGAGGGCTGCGGCCTTCTTTTTTTCACCCATACGCAGGAGCAGTTCGCCGGCCTTCTTGTACTGCTTGCACTTGTTGTACATCCTGGCGGCCTGCTTGACGTCCTTTGCCTGGACAAAGAGATCCCCCGCCTCTTCGTAGCGGAGGGTCTTCTCCAGGGCCTTCGCAGCCTCCTTGAAGGCCCCTATCTTGCGAAAGGAATTCGCGGCTGACTCATGATCGCCAATCTTGCTGAAGAGCTCAGCAGCCCGTTCGTGGTTCCCGGTCCGCAGGTAGACCCGGGCAGCCTCATCCAGCCGGCGTTCTTCGATGAGGAGATCGATGGCCTCGCTGTTGCGGCCCATCTCCACCAGGAGGCGGCTGGCTTCGAGAATCTTGCGCTGGTCCAGGAGCTTCCTGATCTCCGAGTCGGGATCTCGTCCTCGCATCAGGAAGATTCGGACGACGAAAAAGAAGATCGACAGTAAAACAATTCCACCGCCCACTGACAGCAGCACTGGTATGCTGGCGATGGCCAATCGTTCCTCCAGGGTCTCCCATTACCGAGGCACGATAACCCACCGACTCCCAGATCACAAGAACCCGGCCCCGAGTCTAAGAGCAATGCCAGTCAGATAAGACGATTCCCGTATCATTCCGCCACCTTCTCGA
>CAYOTU010000295.1:0-5070 GCA_964406905.1 uncultured Myxococcales bacterium
CCTCCCCCTCCTCCACGACATCATCGAGCGTCCCGCAATCAAAGGTCAGGATGATTGTTCCGCCCGCCTCGTCATGCGTGCAGGCCACGGTCTCTTTGAAGACCCATTCCTCGGACCGAGCGTGGACGGTGACCTCGTCATGGAGACCCAGGGCCACGCAGAGCTGCACCGCTATTCCCGGGGTGAGCACTTCTTCCTGAACGCACTGCCCCACAGCGACTTCGACTGGTCCAGTTCGGCCTTCGCAGGTCTCCGAGAGGACCACACGCAGCCCGCAATGCGTCAGCGGACAATCTCCGCCCGCACAGGTATCGCAGTCATGGACACAGTCGGGCCCCGGGTCGGACTCGCCGCAGGCTATGGCAAGGACCAGTGCGACAAAGAGGGCACGTATCGCCATAATTACTCCGTGAGAAGGTCCGTCAAACATGACGAATCCCGATGCATCCTACACATGCCACTGCCGCTTGCCAAGACCAGTGCCCCCGACTACAATACCCATCGACTCAACGGTCCTGAGAGGCGCACGATGACCGCGACAAATTTCTTCCTCTTCGCCGTGTTCGGTCTGGGGTCAAGCGAGATGCTGCTGATACTGCTGGCAGTCCTGCTCATCTTCGGACCGTCGAACCTGCCCAAACTGGCCGACGCTATGGGCAAGGCCATTCGGAACTTCAAGAAGTCAGCGACGGAAGATACCGAGGAAACCAAGGAAGCCGCCTCCGAGGCGACGCCTCCCAAGAAAGACGCCTCCTAAAAACAACGAAAGGACGATACGTCAGCGGGTCAGGTGCGCGTAGACGCCGGTGACGAGCTCCGTGGTCCGCGAGGGCAGCTCCTGCCCTGTCGTCGTCCAGGTCTCGTCGAACTCCCACTCAATGTTCTCGCTGATGCGACGGATCGCATCCTCCAGGGGAACGCGCAGGTTGAACATCAGCTTTGCCCGCTCCTTAACCTCCGCGATGAAGACCTCGTCGAAGCGCCCGCGGATCTTGTCGTTGAATTCCTTGGAGAGGTCAGACTTCATGTAGTCGAACGGCACGGGGCCCTCCCTTGTGGTCAATTCAAAATCAGAAGTAGAATATATATCAACGCGACCAGGTTCACCAGGGCCGCTGAGATCAGGCAGGCAGCAGGGAGGAGGAAGCCCTTCCGGCCTAGGCCCTCCTCGCAGAGATCGCCATCCATCTCATCCAGGAACTCCGGGGCCAGCCGAGCCGGGTCGAGGGACCGACGCTGGTGCAAAACCATGGCGACGGCCCAAAGGAGGAGGGAGAGCCCCACCGCTGCGATAAGGGCGAGGAGCGTGAACCGTTGCGCACGACCTTCCTCGGCCAGCTCCTTCTGATCAGCCTCGAGGGTCTTCAGCAGGCTTGTGTATGGAAGCGGGGTCCGAATGGCTCGGTCCAGCAGGTACCCAAGGGCCATCTCCAACTGGACAGGGGTCAGCTCCGACGAAGGGGGCCAGGACGAGAAGAAGCGCTCCTCAACAAGGGCGTCGCGGTAGCTGTCCAGGACCTCGGCGGGATCTGAGCTTACCAGGAAGAAGCTGTCCCCCCACCACTCAGACTTCGGGTGGTCGGTGCAGGTAATCCGATAGAGGCCCTCGCCGGAAACGGACAGCTCGTACCGGGCACGGCCGCGCTCGGTGGGCACTGCGAACAAGGACGTGAGCGCGTCGCCCCGCCAAAGGCCGCAGTGAAGGCGCTCGGCTACGGTCTCGCTCTCGATCTCCAGCGTCACCCGCTCCCTCGCCGGGTCTCGAATCACCGACGGGACAGGACGAATTCGGATCAGGCCCACGGGGGCGAGATCCTCGTTCAGCGTCCCCTCCGTGCCAGTAATCGAGGCGACAACCCGCAACTCATGATTGGGCTTGGTCAGTTGGACAATGCCCAGGCCGATCCCCAGAGATCCGAGCTGCTGCTCCGACACCCGCAGACCGTCCATCAGGATCTCTACGTGTGCGTCCAAGGCCCGATCTTCGCCGTCTGAGACCCGGATCCAGAAGGGGTTGTCCCGCTCCCCCAGGATCACATCGCCAACAGGCAAAGTCTCGATGCGGGCGAAGTCCTCGTGGGGCATCTGCGGTTCCCGTGACGTGAGAACCGGGATCGCGTCCCTCTGCGGAATCACCTCCAGCGGGATCACGAGGGTCCGGGGCTCTCCCTCCCAGGGAACGACGGTCACCTCAAGCGTCGCAGGTCCTGGCGGGAGGTCCACCGCGTCGAAAAGCACCGCAGCGGCTACCACGGGAGTCGCTGCGCCCGGTCGCCCTGGGAACGTCCGGTCGCCGAAACGCAGTGCGGCTGACTCCACCAGCAACGGCACCAATTCCCTATGCCTGTGGTCGTACTGAATAATCTGGAAGGCTGCAGGCACACCCTGGGGCAGCTCCCGGACGCCCATGACCTGGTAGTAACTCGAGACGACCTTTCGCTGCTGCTCCAGATAAATCACACCCAAACCGAAGAGGACCGCGGTCGCTGTGACAATGACAATCTTGGAGGAAAGGGGAATACCCTTGGCGAGGGCCCCCATTACGCCTGGCTATCCTCCACCCCGATGACATCAAGGGTCTTCAACTCGTCCATGAACCTGCTGACAATCTCGGTGAACAGCTCCTTATAGGACTCGGGTACCGGGTCGCCGCCCGGGAAATTCTCGGTCATATGGTTGACATATTTCCGTCCCTTACGGAGGGAAAAGTGGAGGACGCGCTTGGATGTTCTGTTGGAAAGCTGACCGATGACGCTCTTCTGAAAGACCTGTGCGCCCTTCTCAACACCTGGGCTGAGCCGGGCCAGATGTGAGTACCGGGAAGTGTATCCACCAGCGTGCTGGATTTCGACGACCCAGCCTTCCTTTTTCATTTCGCCGGCAAAGGTGACCGTGCCCGAGGCCACGGACCAGATCCGGGCCTTGGACGGTGCGGGGTATTCAACAATGCGCTTACGCTTCTGCACCTTGGCCCGCGGCTCGAACTTCGCAGCGAGCTTCTCCCCTGGAGGTAACTCGTAGTCCACCGGCACCTTGAGGAACTCCTTGCGAACCGCGGTGCCGTCTGCTGTGTAATAGCCGTCGATGCCGTCGGGATCTTTGAAGTAGAACACTGCGTGCTCACCGATGGAGCCGCCCTTGTACTCCGCTGCCAGGATCCGTCCGTAATCCAGGAAGCGCCCTTCAACGTAGATCTTCTCGACCAGGAGCTTGAAAGTGTCGCCCTTGCGAGCCTGCTGGAAGAAGTTGAAGTCCCAAACGAAGAGGTCCATGAAGAGGTGGGCCAGCTTGGAGTCTCCACCGCAGCGCTTGAAGCTGCTGTAGAGGGACCCGTTAACCACGCAGCCCATGGATACGACCTTAACGTCGGTGGGAACATTCCGCTTGAGCGCTGCCAACTTGCCGTGATCCCTCTTGACAACGTAGACGTCCGTGGGAGAGGTGGTGAACTCAAACTCCACGACCTTGCCCACCCGATCGAGCTGGATCCGGAACCGGTCCCCCGCCTGGGCCGATCGGAAATCGAAGACGTTCTCCATGGCCTGGATGGCGGGGATAGCCTCGCTAGGCTCCACGCCGAGGTTCTTCATGGCCTGGAGGACGCTCTCGCCGCTACGTAGCTCCCCGGCGACGGTGGTCGCCGGCTCCTCGTTGGGCAACTCCACCGGAACGTCAGGCTCTACGGCTTGCCGGGGCACAGGCTCTTCGACCCGAGGCAGATCCCGCAGTTCCTTCTCGGAGACGCCCGACTCAAGTTGGAGGCTGTCCTTCAGGAAGACCATGTAGTTCAGCATGATCAACCCGGCGATGAAGAGCCCCGCCAGAATACGGCCGTAGCGTGTCTTTCGACGCTGCCGGACGTCCCTGATGTAGATGGCATGGTCACTGCGGCGACGCATGTATGAACCTCCTCGGGCGCGCGAAGACACCTTACGTCGGCAACGCTATTGTGTCAGCCCGGGAAAGTCAACTGCTTCCGGATGTTGGACAAATTCTTGACACGGTCGACACCTGCGCCCTTCGGGCTTGGTCCCTGTTCTAATCCGTGAGCGGAAGGACCATGAGATAGCCCCCGGTCTCGTCGGTCCAGCCTTCGGCCACGGGGATGAGGTTCGCTTCGGGATCCATTTCTGGGTCCGCGTCGGGATCGTGGAAAAAGACCTCCACCTTCACGTTCGGTGCGGGAAGCGGAGTGGTTGAAGTGATCGTCGCAGGCAACTCCACCTTCCCTTTTCCGTCCAGTTCTATACCCGACTCCACCTGACCCAGCTCGTCGATGGGGGGGTAGGCCTCCACGGTGCCGGTGACGACCACGGGCTTGTCAAGCCAGATCGTCCGCTGCTCCGAGGAGGTAACGAAAACGTAATGCTCGATCCGGCGTGGCAGCCCCGAGACCACGGGGGGATCCGCCAGGATCCGGTACTGTCCGGGGTCCAGCCGCAAGCTGTAGGCCCCGTCCGCATCCGTGGTGGTGAGGAAATGCCGTTCGGGCAGGGGGCTCGTGGTGGGGTAGGCCCCCTTACCGGTAAAGATAGCGGTTACCTCCACATCCTCGAGGGGGCTCTCGTCGGGGGAGAGCACCCAGCCGGAGAGCACCGGTCGGGGAGCGAGGCGCAACGCGCGAGCCAACTCCGACCGGTCAGGATCCACCGTGAGGGGTTCCTGAAGCAAGGCCAGATCCCCCGCGGCGGGAGGCATTGCGGACACGATATAGTCCCCGGGGGGCAGGTCGAAACACACGGTGCCGGCTGCATCTACCACGTCCTCGACCAGGATCGTCCCCTTGCCGATCTCCCCGCTGACCCGGACCACAGTGGCGCCGAGGCGATCGGAGAGGAAGAGGCCGCTCGGGTCCTGCACAGCGAAGCTCACCGCGACGGGCGGGCCCATGTGACCCACCTCCAGGAGTCCCAGGTCCGTGTCATCGGCGAAGACCAGACCCTCTACAGCCACTACCTGCGGCACCACGGGGTTGTCGTCCGAGGGCCGGATATTCATCTCATAGGCTGGAGCCTTGAGGAGGCCCTCGTCGTCCGCATCAGGGGGCTGGACGAGAACCTCGAAGCCGCC
>CAYOTU010000296.1:0-323 GCA_964406905.1 uncultured Myxococcales bacterium
ATATCGATCCGATTGCCCTCGCTACGGAGTTAATATGGGAACACCCTCTGAGAACGATGTCGAGGTGGTCGGGTCCCAAGTCCACGGATCCGGCTCCCTGGTGGTCGAGGCGCCAGCCGTCTCCGCTGACAATCAGGCTGTTCACAAAGGGTACGGGGGCTTCGCTGGGCTCGGGTGGAACCCCGTCAGCGAGGACGGGCCGGTTCCCCGATAGGTCGCCGTAGAATTCCAGACGGTACATGTCCCGGCTCTCCGCGGTGTGCATGACCTTCCACCTGCCCGATTGCTCCCGCTTCATCGGCAGGATTCTCTGGTTCCTAGAC
>CAYOTU010000296.1:333-5068 GCA_964406905.1 uncultured Myxococcales bacterium
CCTCCAGGCCCGAGTCACGGTCCAGGAACCAGATAATCCTGCTGATGAAGCGGGAGCAATCGGGCAGGTGGAAGGTCATGCCTCGGGAGGAGTAGGTGACTGCACCCGCAGAGCGTGCCTTCAGGACCACATGAAGACGCCCCTGTCCTGGCCATTCTTCGAGGAGGCGCTTTTCGCGCGCAAGGCTGTCACTAATGGGCTTGGTGATGACCTCCACGGCTTCTTTCAGGGTTTGGGGATCCGGGGATGCGGGTACGATGGGGCCGTCGTTATCCGCGGCCGCGTCCAACGCTGCCTGAAAGGGCGTGGCACCGTCATCTACCGCGTGTTGCCAGTCCCGTTCCGGGAAGAGACGCTCCAGGAGTAGGAGCAGGGCCTCCCCAGTGTGGTAGTACCGCCACTTCTGGAGATCTTCAGGGCGGAGGGTAGCGAGGCGCTTCGCAGTACGGCGTCTGATCACGTCCGAGGGCTGGAGTCCTCCGAGGATCGTGTACCTGTCTTCGACCAGGCGCGCTGTACCTTCGAGGCGCTCCTCCCAGTCCTCGATGGTGCGCATGGATTGCCCTGCGGCCGCTGCCTTGTAGCGCCCGAGGCGCAGTGCGAGCGAGCGCCGAAGCTTCGCTGTGGCGGTGTCCGCGTCGGCCTCGACGAGCGCGTCGCCGAGGCGCCGCTGTTCGACGAGAGCCCGAGCCACGGCCTCCTTGTCCTCGATGGGATAGCGGCAGAGGAGCAGCCTCCGGTCCCGGACAAAGTGCAGGCTCTGGTAGCGGTGGAAGACCTCGTGTACCAGGAGACGGAACCAACGAAGTCGGGGGGTCCGGTCAGTGTGGCGGATCATGAACGCGCGTACCCCCCGCACCGGCACGTCCCGGGAGAAGACCAGGGATGGGTGGAGTGACAGCTCTCCAGGCGGAATGACGAGGATCCGTGGCAGATGCTTGAGATCCCGGGGCGTTACGTCTTCGCCGGGAGCGACCGCAGAAGCCCCAATCAGAAAGCTTCGGCTCCCCGGTCTATGTATCAGCAGGGGCTCTTCGACCAGGGAGTACCCAGGCCAGATCTCCTCGCCGTGCTCCTGCTCAACCCTCAGCGCCAGGTCGAGGGCCTCGAGAGCGGTACGTTCCCCGGGCGTGAACTCAATGTCCGGTGCCGTGGAAGGGCAGCCTGTCAACAAGAGAGTGAGGACCAGGGTGGAGGTTTGGAGCTTCAACAACGCCGTCTCCAGGCCAACCCCAGCAGCATCAACATCCACCAGACCCCCGCGGGCGCAACGCCCATAGCGCAACCACCGCCCCCACCGTTGACGTTGCCGTTGCCGTCGCCGTCGTCGTTGCCCCCGTCGTTGCCGCCGGCGTCGTCGTCGCCGAGAGCATCCGCGCTGCGCACGGCCGTGTCCCCGACAATATCACCAACAGGCCTGGGCTCAGCCCCGCCCAGATCCTCAGAGTGCGCGGCAACAGCCTCCCAGCCGACCAGGACCTCAGAGAAAGCGCCCTTGTCGTCATAGACCCGAAGTTTCGCTACCCCTTCAGCGGGACTGTCCATATCAAGGACCGCATTTGAGGAGTCGCCTTGAGCGGTATCCCAGATGCCGTCGTAGTTCAAGTCCCAGCGGTACGTCAGCGGATCACCGTCGGGATCCATGGAGTCCGCGGCAGTGAACAACACCTGGTAGTCGCTGCTCGGGCTAGCGGATGCCTCGCCGATAGCGACGGGACGCGCGTTCGCTGCCGCGGGCGATCCCAACGCGGCAGCGTGGATATCCAGCTTGCCGTAGCCCCAGTCCTTGTTGGGCAGCGGCCCCATTTCCGGTGTCTGCTTGGCGCCGCTGTACATCCGCTGGACCACCTGGGCAGCGGAGAGGCCGTCCGCTGCCTGCATCAGCAGGGCCATGGCGCCGGCCACGTGGGGTCCCGCGCCGCTGGTGCCGCCGAAGACTGTGTAGCCCCCGTGGATGATCTCGTTACCGTATGGCATCTGCATGGCTGGCATGGTGGTGTAGGGATCGTCTGGCGCGGCCAGGCCCAACTTCACCACGCTGTCCATGCGGGGACCTCGTGAGGAGTAGCCCCGCAGGTTGCCCTGCCCCTTCGCTCCGTCGTGGACACCCGCGTAGGCCGCGACGCTCAAGGCCTCAGTTGCTGTGGAGGGGGAGCAGATGGTAGTGCTCGTGCTCAATCCGTCCAGCCAGGTGGGGCCACGGCTCCAGCCTGTGAGGGGATCGTTGAGGAAGCCGTGGACCGTGATGTTCCCGCCGCTTTTGTTGTCCAAGTGGATCGCCCATTCACCCGCGGGGAGGGAGGAAACCTGGTCCTCTGTCATGACCACCACAGTGATCATGGCGAAGCCGCCGGTTGACTTGGAGATCCAGGCCCCGCCGTAAAGGTCCCCCGCAAGCTGAACCGGATCCCAGGCATCCTTGGAGAGGGCAACGGGCGCGGCCAGCCCCGGGATTCCGAGAGCCAGGTCCACGTCGCCGGGGTTACCCTCGAAGTACAGGGTGATGTAGAGGTAGGACACATCGAACCCGTAGCCCGGGTAGTCGGGGTACTCCGTGGGGATCTCGATGCGGGTCACCGTGGTCCCGGGAGGGGCGATGAACTGGCCGTGCTTGCCTGATTCGGCCAGGTTCCCTGCCGGGCAGACCTGGGGCACGCCCTCGTTCAGGGTCAACTCGTCCAGGGCCAGGTCGTAGTTGGAGGTTCCGTCCATGTGGTCCGAGCCCCAGGACGAGTACTCATGGAGGAAGAGTTGCGCGCCCTGGTCCTTTGCCCAGAGCATCCGTTCCATGTAGCCGAACGGGCTGTCGCTCCCCGTGGACGAGTCCACGAGGATAATCTCAGCGTAGGGTGCGATCCCCACGAAGCGGGAGCGCCGCGGGCTGTTGGCCACCAGGATCCCTGTCACGCCGGTGCCGTGGCCGGACTTGTCAAATTCCCAGGTCCCCTGGAACTGGTCCGGGTCTAGCGCTGAGAGATTGACCCCGCGCTCGTAGATTACGTTACCGACCCGGACAGAGCGGACTTTTGAGGTGCGCAGGAGCACCAACTTTTCCTCCGGGTCCACCACGCCGTCACCGTCCACGTCGTCCACTACAAATACAGGCTCGCCAAAGGCCGCTGTTTCGTCCGTCGCGCCCGAGGCAGCGCCCCACTCGCGGACGCCGGTGCCGTTCTGGTCCAGGTAGAGCCAATCCACACGGGGGTCGAAGAGGCCGTCGTCGTTGGTCACGTGGGGCTCTGCGTACATGTTTATCATGACCCCGTCGAACGCGTTCAGAATCTCTGTCGAACCAACCACGCCGTCCCCGTCCAGGTCCACGCCGTCCACCCCGGGCTGGAGGTGCCCGTCGCCGTTAACGTCGATCCAGGCGAAGTAGCCGCCGTCAGCGAAGAAGAGTGCTGGGTGAAATGGATCGATCCCATGGTCAAAGTCCGCAATGACCATGCCCTCTCCAGGCCGCTCACCAAAGACGCCCTCGAGGACTTCTGAAAAAGTCCCCGCGCCGGTCTGGGGCTTGGTCACATCCAGGGGTGCCAGGGGAGGCAAAAGGAAGTCCGTAGCGACCTGAACGATCTCATGAAGCTCTGATAGCCAACTGAGCTGAACGAAAGGGATACGAGCCGGATAGATGGAGCCGAAGTTCCGTCGTCGTCCTTTAGTAACAAGGAATTCAATGCCCCGGGCCTCCATGGTCTTCAGCAACGAGTCCTGCGGTGGCCGCTCGAAGCGAATCGACCCGATGAACAAGTCGCCGTCCACGATCTGGGGACGAAACGGTGGGTGCTCGACGTGACGCAGTGCGCGGACGATCTTTACCCCAGGGGTCAACCGGTCCCGAGGCAAGGTGTCAGCGGCAGCGTCAAGAACGAACGAGAGCGTGAGCAGGAGCGAGAGCGCGGTAGTGAGGTTCATTTTCAGCGGGTCTCCTCCCCTGAGCGAAGGTTCGAGAGCGACAGAGCCAACATGATACGAATCCTCACCCCCGCGGGCACTGTCCGTAGTCCCTCACCCAAGCAGCGGCTTGATGTCCAGCACCATGCGGGCCGGAAGGGCATCCGCCAGCCGCACCAGCCCGAAGCGCTTGTAGAAGCGTACTGCGTTTTCGTCGATAGCGTCGGTCACAAAGAGGCGGAACGCCACAGGACCCGATGTGGCCAACTCCAACGTGAGCCCGAGCGCCTCCTCGAAGAGGTAGCGTCCGAGGCCCTGCCCCTGGGTCCGCTCATCTACTGCGAGCCGCGCAAGCAGGACGCCCGGGATCGGGAACCGGGGTAGCTTCGACAGCCCGGGGAGTTCGTCGGCGGACGAGCGCTCGACGCTTACGGTGGACAGGCTGAAGTATCCGGCGAGCCGGTCTGTTCCCGTCTGCGCGTCGATAGCGAGGTAGGTCCGCGCCAGCAGATCCTTCTCGATGTGGCGGAGAGCGAAGCGTTGAAGGTACCGGACGAGATCCGGCGCCTGGTTGCGAAAGTCATTCAGTAGAGCGCGGTGCTTGCGTTCCAGCGCTTCGATACGGAGCGTCGACATCTGTTCAGGCCTGCGCGTCGGACCAGTTTACCTCCGGGGCCTTCCGCTTCGGATCCGCGAGCTGGCGTAGGCATTCGAGCAGCGCAGGAGGCAGCTCGAAGCCGCGGTCGAGGATCTCGGCGAGCCGGCGGGTCTCGTCGTCGCTGAGCTCGATATGGGTCGGCAACGCGGTCGCTCGCTCGCTGCGTTGCCGAATCCGCTCGAT
>CAYOTU010000297.1:0-5061 GCA_964406905.1 uncultured Myxococcales bacterium
TGAGCGAAGCGAGTCGAAGGGCGGGGGAGTTCGTACAACCACACGAACGTGGCCGCGGCACCATGTGGTTCCCTTCCCTCTTTCAGCGGGAACAGGCACAGACCCCTGTAGCATTTGTCAGCCCCTTTCCTGTTCGGCGGGAGGGGGCTTCAGCCTCGGAATCGAATCGGCCCTGAAGGGCCTCCCACAGAACCACAGGCTCGGAGCAGTGCCAGCTTGACACCTCGTCCGCGCTACTCCTACAATCCAGTCTGGCCGCGCAGGTCGGGGAAGCTCGGTGTAAAGCCGACGCGGTCCCGCCGCCGTAAGCGGGGACGAAACCGGCAAGATGCCACTGGGAAACCTGGGAAGGCGCTGGGAGTAGGACGATCCGCGAGCCGGAAGACCTGTCCTGTGCGGGGTTGTTTCGTACGCTCCTCGAGGAGGGAGTCCGCATGCGACGAGTCTGTAGTCTTTCCCTGTTTTTCTTCCTGTTCTCCTGTGACGCGACCCCGCCCGGCCCCTCGGGATCGGACACAGCCGCGGATCTGGTCGTTGACGTTTCTGTTGACGAGACCCTTCCTGTCGATATCGCTGTCGATCTTCTCATGGTTGATCATCGTCCCTGCCCGGACGAGACGGTGACGCCCAGCTACGACGCTGTGCCCCTGGACGATCCAGGGATCAGCGGATGGGCGGTGGCCGTGGTGTCCTACGAGGCGGGGGAGGACGTGGACGATGAATGGACCGACATCGAGAAGGCAGTGGGGCCGGCCGCGGGCAGCTCCACGGAGATCCTCTGCCTGGGCAGCGGCGGCGTTGTGACCCTGTCCTTTGACCCGCCCATCTCAAACCAATCGGGACCCGATCTGGCGGTTTTTGAGAACTCCTTCCAGGATACCTTCCTGGAACTGGCCTTTGTCGAGGTGAGCACCGACGGGGTTGTCTTTGAGCGCTTTGACTCCGAGTCCCTCACCCCGGACCCGGTCGGCCCCTTCGGAACTATGGATCCGAACCTGATCCGCGGCCTCGCCGGGACCTTAATGCAGGGCTTCGGGACCCCCTTCGACCTCTCGGCTCTCGTCAACCACCCTCAGGTGCTCTCAGGCGCTGTCTCCCTGCACGCTATCCACTTCGTGCGCGTCGTCGACGTGGTCGGGGATGGGAACACCTCGGACAGCTTTGGCAACCCGATCTACGATCCATACCCCACCACGGGCAGCGCTGGCTTCGACCTCGACGGGGTCGCTGTTCTGGGTAACTGATCGTGCGCCTCCTCTTCCTGGTTCTCGTTTTGTCCGGTGGCCTGTCCGCACCAGACCCCGGAGAGGAGGACGACAGCCTCCCCCCGCTGGTGTTCGAGGCCCCTCGACCGCCCCTGGACTTGAAGCACGATCGGGCCGCGGCCGGCGTGGTCCTCCTCCCCGCGGATCTGGACGATCCCGGTGAGACCCTCCCCGCTGTCCTGGATCAGCAGGCCGGGGTGCGGGTGACCCGCCTCGGGGGCCCTGCGGCCTTCTCCACCCTCTCGATCCGGGGCTCCACAGCGGACCAGGTCATGGTCGTGCTTGACGGGATTCCTCTCAACGCGGCAGCGGGCGGTCCAGTTGATCTCTCCCGCCTCCCCCTCGGGAATCTGGAGCGCGTCGAGGTCTACCGGGGTACCGTCCCAGCGCGTTTTGGAGCGTCGGCCATCGGCGGTGCGGTGGTCCTGACCACCAGGCGCGCCAGGGGCCGGGAACTCGTTGCCTACACGGGGACAGGTGCGTTCGGAGCGCGGACAGCGCGGGCGTTCTACGGCGAGCGCCAGGCTGGGTGGGATCTCGCTCTGGGCCTGGACTACTCAGGCTGGGAGGGGGACTTCCCGTACTTGAACGATGGCGGCACCCGGTTCGATGCAGAGGATGATTACGTCACGTCGCGGCGTAACAACCGGTCCGACCAGGTGAGCGCGCTGGCACGGGGAGGTGTTAACCTCGGAGAGGCCTGGCGCGTGGACGCTGTGGACTGGTTCTTCTGGCGTGACCAGGGGGTGCCGGGCCTGGGGCAATTCGAGACCCGGCGGGCCGCGCACGAGGCATTTGAAAATCTCTCAGCGCTCAACCTCCGCGGCGAGGGCCTGGCCGGGGCCCTCGACCTCGACACGACAGCGTCCCTGCGTTGGTCCCGGTCCCGATTCACAGATCCCATCTCCGAGGTCGGACTCACCGCCGGAGGGTCTGACGACGTCACCTGGGCCCCGGGCCTTCGCACCCGCCTGGCCGCGACCCCGGTCTCCTGGTGGGACATGGAGGTCGCCGCCGGCTACAGGTACGAGCGCTTCGAGCCCGGCCGCGGCGGCCTCGCTGCCGCATCGGCGGAGCGGCATCTGGCCGACGCGGGCTTTGAGACCGGATTCCATATCCCCGGCGCTGAGCTCATCCTGAGCCCCTCGGCTCGGCTGGAGCACGCTACCAGCCGCGGGGAGGGGACGAGCACGGGGCGCACCGAGTGGTCCGGCCGCGTGGCGCTGGTGAACGCGTCCGTGCCTGACCTGCGCTTGTCAATCTCCGGGGGCCGCGCTGTGCGGGTCCCCTCCCTCTTCGAGCTCTT
Organism: uncultured Myxococcales bacterium; assembly: GCA_964406905.1. Lineage (GTDB taxonomy): Bacteria > Myxococcota_A > UBA9042 > CAIXZC01 > CAIXZC01 > CAZNWW01. The sequence goes on from CAYOTU010000297.1 coordinate 2,572, forward strand.
CGGCAACAGCGGCCGGGTCCTGGGAAACCCAGGACTCCGGCCCGAGGCAGCGTGGAGCGCTGACATCGGCGCTGTCTATTCGGCTTCGGTGTTGCCCCCGGGGTGGAAACTCCGCCTGGAATTCTTTTCTTTCTTTTCCTCGGTGGAGAACCTGATCCAGTTCGTGCAGACCTCGCAGAACGTAGCAGTGGCCGAGAACGTGGACCAGGCCCGGCTCCGTGGCGTGGAGTGCGGCCTCCGGACAGACCTCTTCCGGCACCTCCGCGTCTCGGGCAATTGGACCTGGCTGGACCCCCGGAACACCGGTGCGGTCGCTGCCAGACAGGGCAGGGATCTGCCCCTGCGCCCAGCATCGAAATGGTTCGCCCGGGCCGAGGGTTACGTCCGGGAGATCCCCCACGTGAGGGAGCTGTCCCTCTACCTCGACGCTGAGTGGGTAGCAGGGAATTTCCTCGATAACGCCAACCTCGTAGCGACGGAGAACAGGTTTCGCCTGGGTCTGGGGCTGGCTGCTCGACTCCGTCGGCCGGATCTCTCCATAGCGGTCGCGGCGGAGAACCTCACCGACGAGAGGACCATGGACCTGGTCGGTTATCCAGTGCCCGGCCGGAGCTGGCATCTCCTCTTCTCTTGGAGGATCCTGTGAAGAGAACGTGCCTTATCTTCGCCATTATCGGAGTCCTTGCAGGCTGCATCGATCACACGGATGGGATGGACGGCGTGGCAGGGGACTGGCAGTTCGAGGGCGCGGGGATCGCTGTGATCGGCACCGACTACCTCTCCACCTCTGTCTCGATCCTCAAAATCGGCACCGGCACCCTCCTCGCTGAGGGCGTGCTTCACTCGGGCTCCGCCGCTCCGGGCCTCTCGGTCGCGTTGTCTGGGGACGTAGCCCTCCCCGGTGCGCCCAACCTCCTCCACCGTCTCTTCCTCCTGGATCGCTATCCGGGCTGCGTCGTGACGGTCCTCGACGGAGCCACCTTCGAGGTCCTCGGTCAGATCTCCGTTGCCACGGGCTTCCCGGCCAACCCCCACGACCTCCTCTGGCTCCAAGCTGACAAGGTCTATGTCGCGCGCTACGACGCCAACCCGACTCCGGGGCAGGAGCCCTTTGACGGGGGCGACGACCTGGTGGTCGTGGACCTGGAGGCCGGCGCGGTCACGGGCCGGATTCCCTTGGGGGGTAGTGCGGATCCGGGCTTCCAGGCCCGCCCGGAGCGCATGGTCCTTGCCGGGGACCGGGTCTGGGTGGTCCTGGGCCATCTGACAGAAGACTTCGATGCGGCGGGTCCGGGGCGCCTCGTTGCGGTGGACCCGGAGGAGGACGCAGTGGCCGCGGTCCTGGATCTGCCCGAGGTGGAGAACTGCGCGGGACTCCTCCACGACCCCGCCAGGGAGACCCTCTACGTGTCCTGTACCGGGCTCTTCTCCGCTGGCCCTGCAGACCAGTTGGCCGGCTCCGGAATCGTCGTCGTGGACCTGGAGGCCTCGCCCCCGGCTCCCACGCTCCTTCGCCGCGCGGCTGATGGCCTCGGCCGGCCTTTTGGCTTTGACCTCGCCATTGCGGACGGGCGATGGCTCCTGGCGGTGCGCTTCGGAGATCTGGTCGCGGGGACCCCTGATCGCCTGGTGGCCCTGGACCTCGACGAAGGCGGCGCGGAGCGGGTGATACACGAGGCCGGGTCAGCCTACGGCCTCGGTGGTGTCCTAGCGGACGACAGCGGCGGGATCGTGCTGGTGGGAGAGGCTGACCCCGAGGCCCCGCGGATCCTGCGCTACCGGGTCGACCGCGGCGCGTTCACCCCCGACGGCGTGATCATTTCGCACCCAAAGAGCGGCCTCCCGCCCCGGCATCTTGCGTTTTATTGATCGATGCGTGTGAGGAACGCGAAGAGCGCGGCCAGGGCCCGACCCCGGTGCGAGATTCGGTTTTTTTCAGCAGGCTCGACCTCCGCGAGGGTAGCGCCATCGTACCCGGTCGGCTCGAAGACCGGATCATAGCCAAAGCCCAGATCCCCTCGCAGCGTGAACCCGATCTCCCCGTGAAGGCGGCCCTCCGCAGTGACGAGGCGGTGGTCCGCTGGGAGGTCGGACGAGGGCTCCCACTGGTCGGCATCCTTGATCCAGGATACGGGGATCACCGCACCCAGCGCGCATTGGAACCAGGCCGCCCGGGGAGGTGCAGCGTCCCGGAGGGCATCCAGGAGGCGTTCGGCGCGTTGTCGGTCGGTCATGCCCGGCGCGCCGTAGCGCGCGGACCGGACCCCCGGGGCTCCGTCCAGCGCGGCGACACAGAGACCGGAGTCGTCGGCGAGCGATGCCGTGCCCGTCGCTCGGAACGCGGCGAGGGCCTTCTTCGCAGCATTGGCCGCGAAAGTCTCGCCGTCCTCCAGCACGTCGAAGTCCGGCACGAACTCGCGGATCCCGCGTACCCGGATTCCCCTGGGGGCCAGGACCGCCTCGACCTCCCGGGCCTTGCCCGCGTTGTTA
>CAYOTU010000298.1:0-5051 GCA_964406905.1 uncultured Myxococcales bacterium
CGAGCGGCCCGGGGTCGTCTTCCGGGAGCTGGACGACCTCCTGGCTCGGTCTTCACAGACCCTTTAGAGGGTGTTCCCATATTATCCTCCTACTGCGGCCAACGTCTCGACATCATTGACTTCGCCTTAGGGCACGAGCCGACCTCGACGGGCCATCAGCCCACCTTCGCCCGGCTTGTAACCTCGCTCCTTGCCACTGGAATCGATCCGCTTGCCCTATAGCCCTCCTGAGAGCTTCAAAAGGGAGCTGCCGAGGCTCAGAAAGCAGATGACCAAGGCCTTGAGGCGTACGTTCAGCACCTGTGCCTCGGAATTCCGCCATGACCTCCTGGGTGACCCGGTGGATTAGCCGACCGTACTTTTTGTTTGTTGTGCATATGGCGAAAGCCGGGCATTTGCTGGACTTCCGACCAGTCGTTTGTTAACCATGTTCCAGTCTGCGGCTTCTGTCCGGCCATGAAATTCTTGATGCTGGAGTGACCCATGTCACGAGTTGTCCTCTCCGTCCTGATTTCGCTTATCATGTCTGCTGTTGCCGTCGCTGCCCCCGTGGAGCGCTCGATCGACGCCAGGATCGATTCCTCGGTCCGTCGACTTCTGGATGCACGAGACCGGGGCGAGTTGGTCCACCACGTCCGGGCCCCCGGGCGCTTGGTACCCGTAGAGACCGTGGCCGCGGTGATCCGCCTGACGTCTCCGGCTACCCCTCGGATCCTGGCTGCTCTCGAGGCCCGGGGTGCTACGCTCTTCCGGGCAGAGGGGAGGCCCCTGGCCCTCGGGCCCTTTGTGCAGGTCCGCCTGCCCCTGGACGCTGTGGATGCTGTGGCCGCGCTGCCCGAGGTGCTGCGTATCGAGGCCCATGCGCCGGTTCGTCCGACCGGGTGGGATGACAAGACCCACACGGGCACAGGACTTGAACAGGCCTGGGGCTTGGTGGAGACCGACACCGGCGATCTCCTCGGGGATGGCGTGACCGTGGGTCTTATCGACTCCTGGATAGATGTATTCCACCCAGCGTTCTTTCGCTCCGACGGGGAGCGGTACGATTGGCTTGACCTCGACGGGGACGGTTTCTTCACTCCAGGGGTGGACGGCGTCGACCTGGACGCGGACGGTACGGCCGGCGACGCGGAGATCTTGCAGGTCCTGGAGGGGCCGATCACCTGGACAGCGTATACCACAGGCACCGGCGTCGACGAGAACATTGGTGACGGCTATCAGCCGGATCAGGACTGGCTGTGGACGGACATCAACCTCACGGGTGCGCGTGAGGTCGGGGCAACGGCCGGCTTTGTCGAGGACACCCCCGCGTACGGCGAGCCTATCTTTGTCGGGGACGACGTGGACGGCTCCGGCACCCTGGATCCCGGCGAGAAGCTCCTGCGCCTGGGTACCTCCAAGATCAGCAAAATCTACCGTCCCGAGAAGGACGAGGTTTTTACCCGAGGCGAGAACCTGAACGAGTACCCGGCCTGGGGCGCAAGCATCAGCCACGCGACCATGACCGCGGGGGTCATGGTCGGGAACCTGCCCGTACACCAGCGCCGCCACGGCGTCGCGCCCGCCGCGGATGTTCTCCTGGTGGATTGGGAGATGGATCAGCTCGGTGGGGAGGACGTACCCTACGGCGATCCGCTCCTCGCCGGCCTTGTCTGGCTGATCGAGGAAGGTGCGGACGTCACCTCCCATTCCTACGGGCTCCTTATTGGGGAGTTCTGTGACGGCTCGTCCGAGCTGGAGCAGGCCCTGGATTACGTTTTTGAGAACTCCCGCATCCCGGCGTGCGTCTCTTCCGGGAACGAGGGGGCCTTCCCCTACCACGGCATCACGGAAATTTCTGCAGGGGAGATGGTCGAGATCCCGGTGACCATCGGCCTGGGAGAGTACGGCACGTTCATGATACGCATGGCGCTGCGCTGGCACGACGAGCACGAGCCCTTTACCGCAGCGCTCGTGGACCCGGAAGGAAACCAGGCTGAGATCCTACTGAACGAGAGCGACGTTATGCTCCTGGGTGAGGACGTGAGCCTGCGTTCCTTCGGGCTCAATGTGTCGGATCGGGGTACCTCGATCCTCGGCGCCCGGGTCCGCAACCCGGAGAGCTCCTGGCAGGACCCGGTGCCCCTGCCCGCGGGGGATTACACCCTCCTGGTCCTCAACGACTCCGACGCTGTGCGGACCCTGGATGTCATAGTCGCCCCGATGTTTACTGGGGACTCAGTTGATCTTCCGACCATCCACACGGGGCTCGGGACCATCACCTGGCCCTCGACAGCGGACAAGGCGTTCAGCGTCGGCGCTTCGGTGTTCAACGAGGGCGCTGTGGAGGAGCTGGACAACGAGGGGACCCTGGCAGGCTACAGCAGCCAGGGACCCCGCATCGACGGGGAACTGGCCCTGGATATCGTCGCGCCCTGCGATTTGGCCGCGCCCTGGGTTGGATACAACGAGAAGTGGCTCGAGTCCGTGAACGCACCGCCGGAGTACTACGACCTCGTGGACCCCTACTACCCGATGTATCATTCTGCCAGCGGGACCAGCGGCGCGGCGCCTTTTGCCGCGGCGGTCATGGCCCTCTGGATGCAGGCCAACCCGGACGGTGACCCCAGGGAACTGCCCGAACTCCTGCGCGCCAGCGCGACGGAGGACCCGATCACCGGCGAGGTGCCCAACCCGAAATGGGGATCTGGGAAGATCAATCCGTCCCGCCTGCTTCTGGCGCAGGACCCCACATCAAACACGGCCCCCACGGTGACCGCGTCCGCGCCGGACGAGATCCGCCTCGGCGAGCCCTTCGAGGTGGTGCTGACACCCGCTGATGTTGAGGACGCGCCCGAGGACCTGGCCACTCGTTGGGATCTGGGCTATGACGGCATCTGGGACATCCCCTACGGCGAGGGGACAGTCCTCGCCGTGGAGGGCGTGGAGGAGCCGGGCTCGTGGCGCGTGGTCGCGCAGGTGCGGGACAGCCTTGGGGGAACCGTGCGCGTCCTGGTACAGGTCCTGGTCTTGGATGAGCCCTTCGAGCCGGTGGTCGAGCCAGCGGTCGAGGGTATGGATGAGGACATCCTGACATCCGAGGACATCCTGGATCCAGCAGACACCACACCCGATGCACCGGCGGATGGCCGGAGCAAGGGCGGCTGCTCGACGGGCACGTCCGCCACCGCACCGTGGGTATTCTTCGCCGCGTTGCTGTTTGTCGGGCTCCGGCGCCGTTCGATGAGTTTGCGGATGTCCGGGGGTGGGGGTACAATCACCACGGACTGAAGAGCCCGTTTGTCGGGCTACTACAGGAAGGGAGCCCCATGAAACGGATCATGGCGATTGTGATGACCGCTGCCTTGGCCGCGTCAGGCTGTACAGCGAAATTTGAGCCCACGGGCGTCACGTTCCAGAACCGCGGGACCCCGATAGATACCACTCGGAATGATGACAGCGGAGGACCCGCGCTGGACACGACCCCCGATGTCCCAGAGGGCCCGAAGACCTGCGAGGATCTCTGGGTATGTATCCTCGACAACGGCTGCGCCCTGGCCCCGGCCATCGACGATAGCGTTTGCCTCAAGAAGTGTGTCGGGAGTCAGGACGACGAACAGGTCCAGAAGTTGGAGGAACTCAAGGAATGCGCGGCGAACGCCTGTGCGACGGAGCCCAACGGGGAAGCGCTCACTCAGTGCGCCTATCAATTCTGCACCGACAAGTGGCTGGGCTGCGTAGCGGGCGGTGACGGGGACAAGACCTGCGGGGACATGCACCACTGCCTGTACACCAAGTGCGGGCCGGACTACAGCTCATACGAGTGCGTCTCGGACTGCCTGCGGGACGGAGACAAGACCGCGGACCAACTCCTTGCCCTGAGCACCGCGTGCACCAACTCGGTGTTTTTTGTCTCCGATCCCCTGATATGTACCGACGGGATGGCCGCGTGCTACGCGGGGAGCAACGGCGGCTCAAGGCCTTGCGGCGACGTCCTGATGTGTGAGATCGGCTGCTATGAGGACCATTGCCCGGATCCCTCCATGTGCAACAACTTCGGTGAGTTGATGGTCTGCATGTACGGGTGCCTCTGGGGTCTAGCGGAGGAGGACAGGGATCGAATGGGTGCGCTGCAGCAGTGCATCGTGCAGCTCTCCCACGACAAGCTCCTAAAGGACGACTACAACATCTACTCCTACTGCGCACTCCAGGCCCACGAATGCTTCGGCAAGCAGGACGAGTTCGCCTCCTGCGAAGACGCGGTTCAGTGCATGAAGGATACCTACAACTACTTCCCCGGCATCACAATGGGCGAACCGCAGCCCTTCTGGATCGTGGCCTCAGAGTGCCTGGTGGATGTCATGCATTCCCATAAGGAGCCCCTCACCCAGGCGATCTTGTGCCTCGCCGAAAAATACGCGGGTGGGCCCATGGACATAGTCGCACCCTGGGCTGATTGCAAGAGCTTCTGCCCCGCGGATTGAAATCAGGCGGGATCGACCAGTTGGCAGGCCAGGGCCAGGGACTCGAAGGTCCCCGCATCGGTCCACCAGCCTTCGAGGACATCGTAGCGCAGGGTGCCCCGGCGCAGGAACTCGTTGTTTACATCCGTGATCTCCAGTTCTCCGCGGCCCGAGGGCTCCAGGGTCGAGATGATGTCGAAGACCTCTGAATCGTACATGTAGACGCCGGTGACGATCAGGTTCGACGGCGGGTCCTTCGGCTTTTCGAGGATTTCGACGATGCGGCCCTCAGCGTCCACGCGGGCTACCCCGAAACGTTCGGGGTGATCTACCTCCCGCAGCAGCACCCGTGCGCCCCCTGTCTGAGCCCGGAATCGCTCCACGTAGGGGGTGATGTCATCCTGGAAGATGTTGTCCCCGAGGATCACCACGACCCGCCCATTCCCCACGAAGTGCCGGGTCAACTCCAGGGCCTGGGCTGTGCCTCCGGCCTGGTCCTGGACCCGATAGGTGAACTCACAGCCGAACTGAAGGCCCGAGCCAAGGAGTTGGACCACAGCGCCCATGTGTTCGGACCCGGTGACGATGCAGATCTTGCGGATCCCCGCG
>CAYOTU010000299.1:0-5037 GCA_964406905.1 uncultured Myxococcales bacterium
CTGGAAGGGCTCCGACGCTATCCAGGGCACCATCCGCCGCAACTGCGTCCAGAAGTGCGTCAAGCCCGAAAAGAAGGCCTACCGGAGCTGCATCGACGCCGCGTCTTCGATTGAAGACATCGGGAAGTGCAACAACCTGTAGCTGTACCCGCCCCAATCCCTAGATGACCTCGGCGCAAATGATGATGCGGTCTGAGCGAACAACTGGCGTCGAGGTCAAGGCGCTACATCGATGTCGTGGTAGAGCCACTTCGAGTTGGAGCAACGCTGAGATCGGCGTCTGGGGCCGTTCAGACCGGATTATTACTTCAGCCGAGGTCATCTAGGAGCGTGTTGCGCATTGATCCTCCTGCTACGAATCCGCCAAGCACACCATCTGAGACCTACAAGATCTGCGCACGTACCACCAGTATGCACCCAAATCTTGTAGGCCACATATGGTGCACCCGGCAGCTTCTCGCTACGGAGTCCAATGCGCAACACGCTCCTAGCTTGTCTTGAAGTGCGACACCGGGTAATCTTCGGTTCCGGATCGCATTGAGGTGTTGCCATGGCGAACGACAAAGAGACCACCATCCAGGCCGGATACGAACAGTGGCGGGAGGGGACCCTGGATCCCCTGGAGGCGAAGCGGGCGCCACGGCGCGAGGCCTTCCCTCTCTCCGACGGCACGGAGATCCCGCCCCTGAGCATCCCGGAGTACGAGGAGCCTGGGTACGCGGAACGCGTCGGGTTCCCGGGTCAGTACCCCTACACACGTGGGGTCCAGCCCAATATGTACCGTGGTCGGTTATGGACCATGCGGCAGTACGCGGGCTTTGCCAGCGCTGAGGAATCCAACAAGCGGTATCTCTACCTGCTGGAGCAGGGGCAGACCGGCCTCTCCGTTGCGTTCGATCTCCCCACCCAGATGGGCTACGACTCGGACCACACGATGTCCACGGGTGAGGTGGGCAAGGTGGGCGTGGCGATATCCTGCCTCGACGACATGCGGACACTGTTCCAGGATATCCCCCTGGGCCGGGTCTCCACGTCCATGACCATCAACTCCACGGCCTCGATCCTCCTGGCCATGTACATAGCGGTGGCCGAGGAGAACGGGATCCCCATGGAGAAACTCCGGGGGACGATCCAGAACGACCTTCTCAAGGAGTATATCGCCCGGGGTACCTACATCTTTCCGCCGCAACCCTCCATGCGGATTATTACGGATATCTGTGCGTTCTGCTCCCGGGAGATGCCCCTCTGGAACACGATCTCCATCTCAGGCTACCACATCCGGGAGGCGGGTTCCGACGCGGTCCAGGAGGTGGCCTTCACCCTGGCCGACGGCATGACCTATGTCCAGGCCGCGATGGATACGGGCCTCGACGTGGACGCGTTCGCGTCGCGGCTGGCCTTCTTCTTCGGTGTGCACAACAACATCTTCGAGGAGGTGGCTAAGTTCCGGGCCGCGCGGCGCCTCTGGGCCCGCATCATGAAAGATCGCTTCGGCGCGAAGTCCAACAAGAGCCTACTCCTGCGCTTCCACACGCAGACCGCAGGCGCCGCGCTTACCGCGCAGCAACCACTGAACAACGTGGTGCGGGTCGCTCTCCAGGCCCTCTCCGCTGTCCTCGGTGGGACCCAGTCCCTTCACACGAACTCCAAGGACGAGGCCCTCGCCCTGCCCTCGGAGGACAGCGTGCGCCTAGCGTTGCGGACCCAGCAGGTTATTGCGCACGAGTCCGGGGTGGCGGACTTCGTGGATCCCCTGGCCGGATCCTACGTCGTCGAGCAACTCACCGACGAGATCGAGCGCAAGGCCGAGGCCATGATCGACCGGATCATGGAGATGGGCGGCATGCTCCGGTGCATCGAGTCCGGCTGGGTCAAACGACAGATTGCGGATACGAGTTACGCGTATCAGCGCAAGGTCGAGGACGGGGACCAGGTTATCGTGGGCCTCAACCGCTTCCAGATGGAGGAGGAGCCCCAGGGCGACATCCTGAGGGTGGATCCAGCCATAGCGGAGGTCCGGGCGGCGCAGCTCGCTACGCTCCGGGCTGGGCGGAACGGCGCCGCTGTGGATGCTGCCCTCGCCGTGCTCACCGACGCTGCCAGGGGCACTGAGAATCTCATGCCGCTGATCATAACCGCGGCAAAGGCCGATGCGACCCTCGGGGAAATCTCCGGGGCATTGGAGGCCGTATGGGGCCGCTTCGAGGAGCGGCCCGAGGTGTGAGCCCTGCCGACCCCCTCATCCACCTTGTGCAGGTGAGTCTGTCCTACGGGCTCCGGCGGGTTCTGGATGCTGTGGACCTGCGCGTCGACGCGGGCGAAGTGATCGGTTTGATTGGCCCCGGTGGCTGCGGCAAGACCCAACTAATCAAGGTGATGGCTACCCTGCTAACCCCAATCAGGGGGAAGGTCCGTATCGACGGTGCATGTGTCGGGCACGGGGCCGCCCAGGCGCGCCGGGACGTGCGTCGACGGATCGGCATGCAGTTTCAGAACTTCGCGCTCTTCGATTCCTTGTCCGTGCTGGACAACGTCGCGTATCCGCTCCTGGCAGCGGCCCGGCGCATCGACCCCGCGGCCCGGACCAAGATGCTGGAGCGCGCCGAGGATCTCCTGGCGCGGGTGGGTCTGGCAGGGACCGGTGAGCTTATGCCCGGGGCCCTCTCCGGGGGGATGAAGCGCCGGGTGGCCGTGGCTCGGGCCCTGGTGGCTCGGCCTCGGATAGCGCTCTTCGATGATCCCACCGCTGGACTGGATCCAGTGAACTCCGCCCGGATCCTGGAGTTGATAGCTGCCCAGGCAGCGGGGCCGGAGCGAGCCGTGATCATCGCCAGCCATGATCTGGATCGCCTCCTGCCCATCGTAGGGCGCCTGGTGATGATGCGGGCCGGTGCGATCGTGTTAGATGGGACCCCAGAGGAGGCGCGTAAGTCTGAGGATCACGGGGTTCGGCGCTTTATCGGCCAGGAGGATGATCGTGGCGCGGCTTGTTGAGTGGCCCGCTACCTTCCTGGCGGATCTTGCCGAGCAGGTGGGGGCCATGGGCCTGACCTTCTGGCGGATCCTCCGGGTCCTGATTCCGCCCCGGTTCGACCGCAACCAGATGGTCCAGAATTTGTACAGCATCGGCGTGCGGTCCCTGTCCATCGTGGCGGTCACAGCGATCCTGGCCGGCGCGATCATGGTGGTACAGACCATCGCCTATGTCCGGGCCACCGGTGCGCGTGAGTTGGTGCCCCTCGCCGCCGTCATGGCGGTCTTCGCTGAGATCGGTCCGCTCCTCATCGGCTTGATGTTCTCGGGTCGGGTGGGGGCCAACACCACCGCGGATCTTGGCACCATGGTGATCACCGAGCAGATGGACGCGCTGCGCGCGCTGGCCATCGACCCGATCCGTTACTTCGTGGCGCCGCGCTACGTGGCCATGGTGTTGATGCTGGTCCTCCTGTGCGCAATCGGTGACGCGTTCGCTGTCCTCGGAGGAGCCGTGACCGCGCAGTACCTCCTGGACATCGACCCCATGGAGTTCCTGCGGGTTCTGCCGGAAGGCGAGCTCCTGGATGAGTTCGTCGTGGGGCTTGTCAAGGGTGGGACCTTCGGCGCGGTGATCTCGGTGGTGAGCTGCACCTACGGCCTGCGGGTCGGGCGGGGAACAAAGGACGTCGGGCGGGCCGTCAACCGATCCGTGGTGGTCACCGCGCTCCTGATCCTCATGTCCGATTACGTGATAACCTGGCTTTGGTACAACCTGTACGGGGGATGAGATGATCCTGCCCGTCCGCATAGCCCGGCTCTCCCTGGAGACCGTCTGGAGCACCCTCCGGCGGGGGATCCGGGGGCGGCCGTTTGTGGAGCATATTGCGGACGCAGGGGTGGGATCCCTCTTCTTTATCGCGGTGACCCTGGGCTTCGTGGGGGTCATAGCGGTCTACCAGACCGCAGAGCAGATGACGCGGATCATCCCCGAGTTCTCCCTCCTGGGTGCCGGATCGATCCAGCTCCTGGTGCGTGAGTTTGCGCCCATGGTTACGGGGCTCATGGTCGCCACCAAGGTGGGCACGGGCCTTGCCGCTGAAGTCGGGAGCATGGTGGTCACGGACCAGGTGGACGCGATGCGCCTCTGCGGCGCTGACCCCTTGGAGGAGTTGGTGGTTCCCCGGGTATGGGGGACCGTGGTGGCCATGGTAGCCCTCTCAGCGCTTGGGGGCGTCGTGGCCCTGGCCGCGGGGGTCCATGTCGCCTGGGTCGCGTTCGACGTCCCCGCGGACACCTTCCTCAGCGGGCGCTTTGTTCGGATGTCTGACTTATGGGTGGGGCTCACCAAGGCAGTGGTCTTCGGCTTCTCGATCCCCGTGGTGTCCATCGCTTGCGGGCTGGAGGCCAAGGGCGGCTCCGACGCGGTGGGAGAGGCCACCACCCGGGCCGTGGTCTGGTCGAGCTTCTCAGTGATCCTCCTGGATCTGGTGGTTGGCGCGGCGGTCGAAGTATTTGGATGGACGGTATGACTCCTACCCTCGCCCTGGCTCGCTTTGTCGGGGTCTCCAAGGCCTTTGGGGAGCACAGCGTCTTGGACGAAATCGACCTGGACCTGCCCCGGGGCGGGACCACCTTCATCGTGGGACCATCGGGAACGGGAAAGAGCGTCTTGGTGAAGCATCTCGTGGGCTTCCTGACGCCCGATGCGGGGGAGGTCTGGTACCACGACGTGCCGGTCCACACGCTGGACGAGGACAGGCTGCGAGGGGTGAGGCGCCGCTGCGTCTATGTCTTCCAGCATCCGACCCTTTTTGACTCCATGAGCGTCGAGGACAACGTCCGGCTGGTGATCCAGCAGCATCGGCGCTTGGCCCTGGCCGAGCAGCGGCGGGAGGTGTACAGCATCCTGGAGCGTCTGGGGATTGCGGAGGTGGCGAATCAGTCCCCCAGGACCATCTCCAGCGGCGAGCAGAAGCTGGTCTCCATTGCGCGAGCCATGGCCATGGAGCCTGAGACCATGATCCTGGATGAGCCCACCACAGGCCTCGACCCCGAGGCAGC
>CAYOTU010000300.1:0-5014 GCA_964406905.1 uncultured Myxococcales bacterium
CCGTCGCAGGAGCAGGACCCCGTGTCGGGGATGCACTGCATGTCCCCGTCGTAGGGATCGCAGGAATAGCCGTCGGGGCAGTCCCCCTCATCGTTGCATTGCTTGGAGCAAAACTTCTCGCCGTTCCCCAGGTCCACGCACTTCGCCCACTCCAGGACGCAGTTATCATCCGTGGAGCAGGGCTCGCACAGGCCCGCTATGGTCGGGATACACTGAAACTCGTTGAGGAGGAAGAAGCCTTCGTCGCATTCGTCCACCACGCATTGGGGCGGATCCTTGTCAGCGTCGCACTTCGCTGTGGCGTTGGGGAAGCCGGCCTCACAGGTGATCGTGCAGGACCCGCAGTGGAAGAAGTCAGCGTAGTCACCGTCCCCGTTCTTGAAACCCTCATCGACCTCACTATCACAGTCGTTGTCCTGGTAGTCGCAGATCTCAAGTGCGGGGACCGAAGCGGTGCAGAACCAGCCCTGGGTGCCATAGCAAACCGCGTCGCCGGTGCAGGTCCCTACCCCCTCCACGGTGTTCTCGCAGGGCACGGTCGGCGGAACCCCGTCGTCGATGAGGCCGTTGCAGTCGTCGTCCACGCCGTTGCAGACCTCAGCGTCGGGCACGAGAGAGTCGCACTCCCCCCAGCCGACGTCCTTGTCGCAGGTCTCGAAGCCGAAGCAGGTGCCGATGTCGTTGCCGACGGAGCAGCTCCGCTTGGCACCGTCGGTGAAGGAGTTGCACTCGCAGGAGCCGGTGAGCGGCTGGCAGAGGTCCCCCTGTCCCGGGTAGGCCATACACGCTGTCTCACCGCCGCAGTCCTCGTCCACGTCGCAGGGCATCGCGCAGCGCATCTGGTCGTCAATCTCCACGCAGACCGACCCCACGCAGTCCTCGTCGTCCTCGCAAGCCTGACAGGTGGTGTCCGGGGGCACCACGCATTGGAAGGGGCTTACCTGGGCCCAGCCTTCGTCGCACTCGTCCACGACGCATTTGGGGATCAGGTAGGTGGCGTCGCAGGTTCCCGTGGCATGGGCGATCGCTTCGAGACAACCGTTGTTGCAGGTACCGCAGTGCTCGTCCTGCTTGTACTTCTGCTCGTCGTTCTTGAAGTCCTCGTCCACCGCACCGTCGCAGTCGTTGTCCTGGTAGTCGCAGGTCTCCGCCGTCGGCACCTGCCCCTGGCAGGTCCAGCCGTCCGCACCCGCACAGACGCTGACCCCGGGACAGGTCCCGAACTCATTGTCGATCTCGCAGGGTTCCCCCTGGAGCAGATTCTCGTCCGCCAGACCGTCGCAGTCATTGTCAGCGCCGTCACAGATCTCGACCTCGGGAGTGGCCGCGTCGCAGGTGGACCAGCCCGAGACATCACAGGTCTCGACCCCGAAGCAGGTGCCGAAGCCGTTGGACACCACGCAGCTCCGTGTGGTGCCCAGGGTATCAGCCGAGCACTCGCAGCTTCCCGAGTCGGGTACGCAGATCTGCCCGTCAGCCCCGAGGTCCATACAGGAGTACCCCGCAAGGCAGGCCCCATCGTCGCAAATGCTCAGACAGTACTGCCCGTCGTCCAGCGCAACGCATTTGTCGAAGTAGCAATCATTGTCCGAATCGCAGGCCTTGCACTGGACATCCGGCGGGTCGATGCATTGGTATTCGTTGAGCTGGAAGAAGCCCGGGAGGCACTCGTGGATCTTACAGTCGGGCTGCGCTACGGAGCTGTCACAGTAGGCCGTCGCGTTGGGCAGGGCCCCTAGGCAGCTCTGGTTACACCCGCCGCAATGCTGGGGCGTGCCGTACTTGCCGTCTATGATGAAGTCCTCGTCGGCCTCGTCGTCGCAGTCGTTATCCTTGTAGTCGCAGATCTCGACCTCAGGCACCGAAGCGGAGCAGACCCAGCCCTCGGAGCCCAGGCAAGTCTCGATGCCGTAGCAGGTCCCGATCCCGTCCACCGCGTTCTCGCAGGGCTGAGTCTGGGGCAGGCCGTTGTCCGGGACACCATCGCAGTCGTTGTCCAGGCCGTCGCAAATCTCCGGGCTCGCCTCGTTGGCGGTGCAGTCCAGCCAACCCTGGTTGGCAACACAGATCTGGTAGCCAAAGCAGACCCCGAACTCGTTGGACACGCTGCACGGCTTGGTGGCGCCATCGGTCTCCTTGCTGCAGTCGCAGGTCCCGGAGACGGGGGTGCACCACTTGCCTTCGAGACCCTCGATGTCGCCGCACTCGAAGGACTCGGGGCAAGGCTCCGCCTCGCAGCTCTGCGTGCAGAAATCCCCACCAGCGAAGAAGACGCAGAGGCCCCCCTCGCACTGGAAATCGTCCACGCATGGCTTGCAGAGGGTCTGCCCCTCGGGGAGGCACTGGAAGTCGTTGAGCTGGAAGTAGCCCGGATCGCAGTCATCCACCACGCAGAGGGGGGTGGAAAGGCTCGGGTCGCAGATCGCACTGGCGTGCTCGATCGCGCCGGTGCAGTCGTGGTTGCACGTGCCGCAATGGTTCTGACTGCCGTAGTTCCCGTCAACCTTGAAGTCCTCGTCCGTCTTCCCATCGCAGTCGTTGTCCAGGAAATCGCAAACCTCCATCGCCGGGACGGCCGCGTTGCAGACCCAGCCCTCGGGGCCCAGACAAACGGACACGCCCAGGCAGACCCCGACGTCCTCCACGCTGTTCTCGCAGTCCAGGAACTCCGGCAGGTCCTCGTCGAACGCGCCGTCACAGTCGTTGTCCTTGCCATCGCAAATTTCGGACGCGGGATCCGAAGCGCTGCAGTCCACCCAGCCGTCCGATGGGTCACAGGTCTCATAGCCCATGCAGACCCCGTACTCGTTCTCAAGCTGGCAGGGGCGAAGCTGTCCCTCGCTCTCGCTGGTGCATGCGCAGGAGCCGCTGTCGGGCAAACACATGGAGAAGATCTGCCCATCCTCCTCGATCTCCTCGCAGTGGAAGGTCGCTGGGCACGATACTGCCTCGTCGCAGGCGTAGGAGCAGAAGTCGCCGTCGTCCATGTTCAAACAGAGCCCGCCTCCGCACTGGCTGTCCAGTTCGCAGGGGTAGCAAAGCTTCTTGTTGTCGGGTACGCAGAGGAAGATGAGATCGGGTCCGAGCCCGGAGACCCCCTTGCAGTGCCAGCTCTCGGGGCACACCTCGATACACTGCTCAGTGCATACCCCGCCGAAGGGACCCTCGACGCAGAAGCCCGATTCGCAGTCTCCGTTGTCCACGCAGGGGCAACCAAAACCGAAGGGAGCCTGGTAGCAGGCGGGGTCCACGTCGCCCGGGATGAAGGTGTCGAACGGCTTGGTCTCCGGGGCCACATCACCAGGGGTGATGTCGGGGATGGGGGAATCCATATCCTTGCCGGGCTCAGTGTCCGCGACTATGCCGGGCGGGGTATCGTGGTTGGAAAAACCGCCGCAGCCCACAAGCATGGCGAGGAGCACCGTTGCCAGAAGCACCTGGATTCGTGTCATGTTCGTACTCCCTTCCGCTTGTTTTGCCACAGGACATGCAGCATTTCCCTGTCTTTACAGTATAGAGCTGGAAATGGGGTTTTCCAATCCTCTTACATCTGATAGGATTCCTTTGACTGAACGATAAAAAAATTGGAGGCGACCATGTCTGGGGAGTCCAACCGCGAGCACGTAAGAATCGATACCGATGCGTTGGTGGACTACACCGGGACCGAGGTGCTCCTCTTTCACAAGATCGAGAACCTCAGCCTCGGCGGCCTGAGCATCTTCTCTGCTACCGTGGAGCCCGAGGGCACCCAGGTCTTCCTCAACATCAACTTCCCCGATCTCCAGGAAACCGTGGAGATCGAGGGGAAGGTGGTCTGGTCCCGGGACCAGGAGCCAAAGGAGATGGGCATCAAGTTCATTAACCTCACGTCGCTGGACGAGGAAATCCTCTCCCGCTACATCGCAGCCAAATCCAGATAGCTGGGCCTCACCAGGGGCCGTGAGGAAGCAACTCCAACATTCGGCCGCGGCTACAACGATACTGGCCATCCTCGAACCTCTTTCTCTTCAAAGAGCAAGACCGCGCCACGGCCTTCGCTGTGGATACTTCAGCGGGGCTCTCTTTCCTCGGTGCCTTCTCCGTGCAAAATTATTGGTGATCTCGCTGGACCGATTACAATTCGCGTGGACCGATGTCCGCCACGGCAACGCGGATGGGGCTGGCGCAGACCCCAAGGGAGAGTCTGATGAAGTGTCCGAAGTGTAGTTTCGAACAACCGGTGGGGTTGGAGTGCATCCGCTGCGGCATCGTGTTCTCCAAGTACACGAAGACCCAGAAGCAGGCCCTCCTGGACCTGGCCGAGCAGGCTGACGAGCTGAGCGAGACCCGTCCCCTGGATATGAGCGAGACCCCCGCTACCTTCGCGCGGGAGGCCCCCGCCCCCGATCACATTACGCCCATCGGGGGCACCAGCCAGCCGGCCCCTCCCAATCGGACCACCGCGCCCGGCGGCACAGCGCCCCCCCCTCCGTCGTCCCCGGTGGTCAACACACTCGATCAGCAAGTCCGGCCAGCCCTCAAGTACATGCGTCTCACCGCGGGCCTCCTGGCCATCATGTTCGGCTCCCTGCTGTTCTGGGCGGGCGAGGCCGTCTCCCCCGAACCCATCGAGGCTCTGCTGCTGATCATCTACCTATGCGTGGGTGCCTTCTGGGTCCTCTCGGTGACTCTCGATTTGACGGTGCGTCGTTTCTCCATGGAGATGCTCCTCTTCGTGGTGGTGACCCTGGCGATCCGCCTCACCTCTCCAGATCTCTTCGATCCGGGTAAATTCACTCGAGGCCTCTCGGCCCCGCCCATGCTCGGCGGCGGCGGCATGCAGGCCGAGAAAACCAAGACCTCGCCAGCGCAGTTCAAGCACAACGCCTGGGACCTGAACCGCAAGACCCGCATGCTCATCGCCGGGGAATTGAAGGTCGAGGAGCAGTGGACGGAGATGGTCACCACGCTCAAGCTCACCTACCGCGGTCTTCCGGCCGCTGACCGCGACCGCCTCGAGCCCAACTACCGCGCC
>CAYOTU010000301.1:0-5012 GCA_964406905.1 uncultured Myxococcales bacterium
GTCGTCGGTGTTGCCCGGTGCGTCGGGGATCGCGTCCGCGTCGACCATCACCCACACGAAGGTCCCTTCGTTCTTGTCTATCCGTACATGAGAAAAGAACTGCTGCGGCATAGGAAGGGGCTCTGTGAACTCCGCATGGAAGAGGTGATAGCCCTCTCGGACATCGAGGGGCTCAGAGGCAACCTCTCCGGCGACATCCCCAGTGATATCCCCGTCGGGCTCGACCACGTCAGCGTAGGGGTTCCAGCGCTCCGAAATGATCTGAAAGTCGAAGAACGTGGATGCGTTCCGGCGGTTGCCCTTGTCATCCACGAGCGCGCCGGTGATCTCGAGGCGGAGGGGATCTCCGAAGGGGCCGAACGCGTCCTCCGCGACCAACTCAATGGTGGCCGCCTTTCGGTCCGGGGCCAGGAGCAGCCTGACTCCGCCGTCCACGCCGCAGGGGCTCGATACCGGAGTGCAGATGTCGAGAACGGGACCGTACTCGTCCATCAGGTTGCCCTCGACGTCGTAGTAGCTCTTGGTCCCGGGCCAGACTCGGACCTCCAGGGAGGAGGTCTTCACCGGCTCGGAAAACTTGAGACGGATCGGATCACCCTTGATGATGGAGTTACTCTCCGGGATCACCAGGGTGACCTCGGGCGGGGGATCGTATCGACAGCCAGCGAAGACAACGGCAAGGATGACTAGCGACAGGAGCGTTCTCATGGTCCGCCTCCTCAAAACACGAAGGTAAAGCGGTTCTGCACCAGGAAGCTGGGCACAGCGTCCCCGGACTCGTCCCGGAGCGCGTCCCCCGGGAAGAGCACAGCGCCCTCCACGGTCCACAGAAAGTGCTTCTTCCATTCGAACTCCACCTGGAGGTCCAGCTCGGTCCCATAATACCGCCCAGGCTTACCCCCGTGCCAGTTCACAACGTCGTCGTCGATGTGGTCCCCGTCCTCGTTCAGGATGGACATGATCGGATCCACCACGGGCGCGGCGCTCCACGCGAACATCGTCCCGAAACGAATCCCCAGGGGATCCCAGGGCTTGTAGAGGACCTGAGGGAAAAACACGATGCCGTTCTGGAACCGGCCGTCGCTGGCCAGCTCCGTCAGAGGGAAGGAGCTGGCGCCGACATTGGCCAGGTTCTCGATGCCCACCGCGGCGGAGCGGGCGGTCTCAAAGGCCAGGAGATGTTCAAAGAGCAGCAGGCCCACGTTCGCGTCCCTCGCGAAGCTGAAGCTGGTGAACGCTGTCTCGTCCCTGGGATCCGAGTCACCGCTCGCGTAGTCGAACTCCAGGGTGGTCATCACTGGTCCGAAGGTAGCGTCCAGGACCGCGCGGGCGCCGAAGCCAAGGAGATCCTGGTTCCGGGAATAGCGCTTGGCCGCGTCGGGCTCCCGCAAGGCCTGCATGCCCTCGCTGACCTCCCTCGTGTGCCCGAAAATCGTCACGAACTCGCCGTGGAAGGCCCAACGATCGACCTTGAAATCCACGACCGTGGGGATCGACAGGACCCGGGTCCCGAACTCGTCGCCGAAGCGTCCCCCCACGGTGGTCTGGAGCAGGAAGTGGTCCCAGTCCCAGCCGAACCAACCGGGCTTACGGGCCTTCCACATGATGACCCCCGCTGCCTGGTGGAGGTCATCCCCGCCGATTGGCAGGTCGTCCTGGACCACCATGTCGTAGGCACCGCCGATGAAGACACCGTCGTCCATGGACCGGTCCGGGGTGTAGCCCTTCTTGCTCCCCATCATGCGAAAGGCCTCGGAGATCTTGGTAGCGAAGAGGAAACGATCCGCGCTGGAGGAATATTTAGACACCCCCCAACGGTTATGGCGCCCGCCGTCGTGGAGGTTGATCCCCGCACCCTGGGTGACCGCCTGGCGACCCACCCGAAGGATGCCAAAGGGGAGCGTCACCTCGCCGTAAACCCGGTTGATCCGGATCGGTTCCATATCGGTGAGCACCATGCCGTAGCTGTCGGGATCAAAGGGATCCGCGCCGCTACCAATGAGACCCACCCCCCAGCCTGCGTGATTTGGCCAGCGCGAGGTTAGCCCCATACCCTGTGTCGGCGCGGGGTTGCCGCCGTAGTCACCGTTGTCCCCGAAAAGGACCCCGCTAAGGAGGTCCAACTGGGTCACGATGCGCACGACATCCGGCACCATGAGCCCGCCGTCCACGCGCAAGCGCTGGACCGTATAGTTCACACCGCGGACTGTCGTGCCGCTCAACTCCATGGGATCGATGTAGAGGCTCCGGACCCGGTACTCCAGGTCCAACTCGACCCACTCTGGCAGGGGCCCCTCGCTCGCGCTAACCGGACGCGGCGCTGCCAGGAGAGCGAAGAGAAGGAGGACCGCAGCAGTTCGGCGGCAGCATCCGGAAGATCCGTGTTTCAGGAAATTAAGCATTCCATCCTCGAATCCGTTCATCGCAGAGACACTTCGGACGGTATTGATTCTATCATCTCTCCGGGGCAGTAAGCAACGCCGGCGGCGGCCCTGACAAAAGAGCGAACGGTTTGACATTGAGATCAACAGCGCTGTTCGCGCCTTGACGTGGCATCCATAGAGACGATACCTTCCCCGGATGACCCGGGAACAGTACATCCGCAACTACCTCACTGCCTTCGCCATCGTGAGCATCGGCTGGATCCCGTACCGGTGGATCGGCGACAACACTGACGTGGCCACCGCGGCGAACCTGAGCACAGCTCTCGACCACGCTATTCCGTTCCTGCCGTGGACAATCTTCATCTACTCATGGGTCTATACCCAAATGTTCTACCCGGTCTTCATCATCCGTAGCGGAGATCTCTTCCTGCGCACGGTGAAGGCCTTCGTCTTCATCGTCGTGGTGGACCTGCTGTTCTACTGGATCTTCCCGGTCACAGCGTGGGGATTCCGGCCGGAGTACGTGGACATCGAGGCTACGAACTTCATGCTCTGGGGGGTGAAACTCACTCTCTTCGTGGACCCGCCGACCAACCTCTTCCCGTCCCAGCACCTTAGCTCGACGATCCTCGCATGCATCGCTGCGTGGAAGGCCCGCCCGGCCTGGGGGAAGGTGATCCTGCCCCTGGCCATCGTCATCAGCATCTCGATTTTCACCACGAAGCAGCACTACATCGCAGACGGTCTTGGCGCTGGGGTCCTCACGTTCATCGCCTGGTGGCTCTTCCTGAG
This sequence comes from uncultured Myxococcales bacterium, assembly GCA_964406905.1. GTDB lineage: Bacteria > Myxococcota_A > UBA9042 > CAIXZC01 > CAIXZC01 > CAZNWW01. The sequence continues at coordinate 3,177 of CAYOTU010000301.1, forward strand.
GACCTATAATCGGGAGGACGAGGAGCGGCCGGCCAGCACCTGGAAGGGGCCCGCGTACTACTTCCTGTTCCACGGGTGCTTCTACCTGACGATGTACTTAGTCTACTTGTCGGGGTTCGCTCCCTGGGATCGGTAGTTGCTGCCTTGGCAGGATGAATCCTGCCGAAACGTCCAGAATAAATTCTGTTCCCACATGGAGCAACCATCCTGAGCCATCCGCGCAGTTGAGTTCTTCCGGCCGACCCAGCCAGCGCAGCTGGCGGTGCCCAGGGTCGAAGACCCGGTGCCCAAGGTCCCCAAGGCCTGGGAGCTACAATCAGACGCGAGCCCAAACTGTTCCGCTAGATGACTGGTGCCGAAAAATTCAATGCAGAGGGATAGAAACTGCTCAGGCTAAATCTCTAAGTTGAGCGACGCGCCGGTCACCCAGGTCCACCCCTCCACCGAGTATCCCGGGTACCCTGGATTGTTGGTCTGGAGAGCTGCGTCCGCTGGGTCCTCGTCCATGATCAGGGCCGGGTCCTTGCGAATGGTCTCCTCGAAAAGATACCAAGCCTGGAGGTAGAGGCCGGCCTCCATCTGGGTCCCGAAGAGCTTGAACCGGAAACGATGCCCAGCGGTCAGGCCCAGGACGTGGCCGTCCACGAAGTTGGTGCGCCCCACCTGCTCAGGTACGGGGCTCTGGTGAAAGGCCAGACCCAGGAGGGCCTCGGTCCAGGGCAGGTAGGCCCAGCCCGCGCCAAGCGCGGCCTTCGCTGTGTCGTGGAACCGGAACCGATCCCTGTCTACGACGGGCGCGCCCGAGAGGTCCGCGTACGCCGCGTCGTCCTCGGGGCGAGTCCGCTGCACGGTACGGAACGCGGACCAGCGGGCCCAGGTCCCCGAGGCTTCCACGAACCAGCCGTCCATCTCGACGCCGACGCCCAGGGCCAGCTCGTGGGGCTGAAACAGGGTGGTCATCGCGTCTTTTCGGGTGATGACCTCCGCTTCCCCGTCCTCACTCAGGAGGACAGTCCGCGTCTCGAACTCCCCCTCAAGGCGGGACTCCATCCGATAGGTGACGCCCAGGTGGAGCCAGTCCAAGGGGCGAAAGCCCAGGCCGATTGCGGGCCGGAACCGCACCTGAAAATCCACGCCGCCGTTCCCGAGGCTCGCCTCGGAGATCACAGGCCCCGCTACAGAAGTGGTAGTGCGCGACCGCAGCATGAAGTTGGTCTTCAGGGAGACACCGAAGTAGAACCAACGCCAGGGCTCGTAGGCCGCGCCGGTGTGCAGGAAGATCATGTCGTCCCACTCGCCGAAGCGCACCATGTGGAGCTTGTTCGAGAAGGCCTGCTCCCGCTCGTCGAAGTACCTGAAGCGCATGGACGCCAGGGTCGGCACGGGGGTCTTGAGGATCGTGCTAAGGCGGAAGCCCTCGATCCCGAAGTCGCTCACCAGACACATCAGGATGTTGCTGTGGGGCCGGGACAGGACCGTGTCCTCTCCGCCTGAGGGACGGATCGTGATGCGCGGGTGGTACATCACGTACTCCCAGCCGATGCTGGTCGGGGCACGGACCAACAACGCCGGGTTCGCGTACAGCGCGCCGGCCGACTTCGACAGCGCGACGCCGCCCGCACCGCCCCCGGTGGAGATGGCGCGGGAGTCGTAGCCGAACCAGTCCAGTGGCTCCGCGGCCGCGGTGGACGCGGCCAGCACCATCACCAGCGTGACGAACCAGCGCACCTAATGATCCGCCTTCTCTTCGGGCTCCCCTTCGAGCTTACGTATCAGGAAATGATCACCGCTGTCCTCGATAATTCGCTTGTACCAATGGTCCGGGTACGGGGGATG
>CAYOTU010000302.1:0-4987 GCA_964406905.1 uncultured Myxococcales bacterium
TCACGGTCGACGGTTGTTTGGGCAAGTAAAATAGCGGCGGATGAGTTTTTGCGGATCACGGGGCTGGACCCTCACCGGCCCTGCTGCATAAGCCGCACCACGTCTGCCTCAACCTCACCCTCTTCCGCACCGGGGCGAATCTCCATGATGAACTGGCGGGCCGGGTCAGCCGTGTCGGGCCACTTCATCTCGAAAGCATCCACCCGGTCTGAACGGGTGGCGAGAGTGGTAAGAGTGGCCGGGCCCGACGGGTAGTGCCGGTTCGGCACAATGTCCCCGGTCATCATCAGGAACATCTTCACCAGCTCGGAATCGAGCCACTCGTCGGGTAGATGCATGGTCAGCGCCCGCGGCCCATGCCACTCCACCCGGGGCGGCGGCCCGATCTCGAAAGGCTCGCTCGATACGGTGAGGAGGTGGGTCCGAAGGTCCCGGGCACCGTGCAGCACCCGGAGTCGCTGGCCCGTGTGCGCCGCAGCGAAGGGCAGGTTCACCAGGTAAAGGTCTGCTTCGCCCTCCAGGATGTCCGGCGCAGCATCCACCACCTTGTCGGCCAGTTGCACGTTGGCACTCTCCAGGTTGCGGTAGTTGATTACCCCGAACGTGGCGTGGAGCACACAGACGAGAACCGCGAAGCCGATCTGAACTTTGCGCCGCTTCAAAGGCATCTGCACAATGAAACAGACGGCGAGGAGAGCCACCCCCACGTTGGCGATGTAGGTGTAGTGGTTCGACGTCATCACCGGGGCTGTCGGGGCCAACGCGGCGACGCTCCACAGTAGCCAGACGAAGGCACCGCGCTGCGCGCGTAGCTTCCACATGACCATGCCCCACCCTGCAAACACGATCAGAGCGGCCCCCGCTGCCGCCCACCAGTGATCGAGCAGAAAGGCCACCGGCGCAACGGGCATGATCGGCAGCGCCATGAGCCAGCACAGGTAATAATAGACCGTCTTCACCGCCAGGTAGAGGGGAAAAAGCGGTTCGCTCGGTGACACGTAGTAGGGCATGGGTGGGTGCTCGCCCAGCCCGAATACCGCAAAACGGTAGACCAGGTAGAGAGCGGTCATGGCCATGTAGGGCCAAAGCCGTAGGGTCATTCGCTTCACCACCTCGGCAAACCGCTCACCCGGGCCCCGGACAAGCCATTCCGACAACACCAGCAGCGGAGCCAGTACCACTGCCCCTTCCTTGGTCAGGAACGCACAGGCTGAAGCAAGCAGAGCGCCGATGCGCCAGAGCCACCAGCAGGCCCGCTGGCGCGACTCCATGTGCGCCACCAGAGCCGCAATCACAAAGGTCGCCATGAGCAGTTCGGTGCGGCCCGAAACCCACAGTATGGCAACCGTGTGGTGTGGATACCCGGCGAACAGCATGCCGGTGAAAAGTGCTATCCTGGAGTCGACCTCGACCAGTCGCAGAAAACGGTAGACCAGCAGCGCGTTGAGAATGTGAAGCAGGAGATTTGTCAGGTGGAACCCGAAGGGATTCAGCCCCCAGACCAGGTGGTCCAGTTTCAGACTGAGCACGAACAACGGTCTGAAGAACCGCACCGCCTCCCGGTCCAGGGCCCAGACTTCGATAGACGCAGGGTCGAAAACGGTGAATCCTTGCGCCAGGCCATCAAAAGTCAGAGGGGCCGCCAGCGCTTGCTCGAGGTTGTTGAGGTCGTCGAGGAAGAAGCCCAGGGTCAGCCCTGCGCCCCAGGCCACCACTGCTATGGCTATGATGATCAGCCAGGGTCTCTCTTTCATGGACACATCCGGTGGGCCAGTCGCCCGTCGTCAGCCAGGTAGTAGGAGATTATGTGCACTCCCGAACCGGAGAGAGAAGAGTCGAAGCGCAGGTCGAGAGCCACCACTCCGTCCCCGTCCCATAAGGGCTCAGCATCAAAGCCATGGTCGGTTTCATATCGTTTCCCCTGAACCAGAGGTTCGCGGTAGAGGTGGACGTTCCACTCTTCCGGTGTTTCGAAGAGACGGTCGTGTCCCGGGGGCGGTCCGATGCGGACGTGCGCAGGCCCCAGGCACTGCACCTCCGGTCCGGCCTCTGGCAAAGCCCACTCAGGCGTGAGGGTCACGAGCACACCCAGAATGTCGGGATTGCCCGAACGCAACCGGAGATTCGAAGTGACGTGAGAGACAGCCACCGGCATGTTCACAAACAGCAGCGTAGCAGGCTCATCCAGCGGTCCCCCGTTGTCAGCTTCGATGTCGTCGGCGGCTGTCCGGTCTGCAACTCCCTGCACATGGTAGAGCAGGCCGCGTCCCGTCGTGCTCACCAGGTACAGGGCAACCAGCGAAACAAGGAGCACCCTGGCCACCCGGCCCTCCCTGGCCAGTGCTCCAGCGAGCAGCAGCGCATACCCCACTCCCGCAAAATATGGATAGAGGTCCGATGCCAGGATCGGCAGCGTGGGAAGGAAGGCCACGGCCAGCCAACCGAGCCCCAGCCAGAGAGTCCGCGGGTCAACGACCTTTCTGCCAAGGAGTACCAGAAAAGAGACACCCACAACGCCACCGCTGGCCAGCGCCAGCGGATGCTCGGCGATGAACTGAGTTCCAAAGAGGGGAACTATGGGTGCCGTGGTGATCAGCGCGCCGAGATAGTGCACCATCTTGGCCGCCGCAAAGAGCACGAATCCATCGGCGGCCGGGGAGGTGAAGTAGGGCTCGATCAGGCCCCCGCCCGAGTCGAACACAAAGAACCGGTAGACCAGGAAACCGCCAAGCAGAACGGCCAGAGCGCCCAGGCCCGGCACCGCCCGCTTGAGCCACTCACGCCACCCCTCAGGGCCGAGGACGAGCAGCGTCAGTTCCAGGACCCCGGCGTACGCTCCCACGAGGACTGCGTTCTCCTTGGTCAGACACGCCAGAGCCGTGAACATGAGAGTCCACCCGTGCAGCAGGAACCCGCCTCGTCTGGCAGCCACATAGCTGACCAGGGCTGCCAGCATGAGGGGCGCTCCCAGAGCCTCGGTCTGCCCCGCCGTCCAGTTCACCGATGCAACGTTGTGGGGTTGCAGGGCAAAGAGCAGAGCGGCCAGGCGCCCTACCCGCTCGCTTCCTGTCACGCCAATGGTCAGGAGGCCGACCAGCACGACCGACACAAGATGGAGAACCAGGCTGACCATGTGATAACCCCACGGGGCCGTGCCAAAAACCGCGTACTCCACCTTCAGCAAGGCCACCACAAGTGGGCGGAAGTAGTGGTAGGCCGGACCTGCAGGGAGATTCCAGGTGACTATCGACCCGGGGTCAAGGAAAGTGAACGAGTGCACGAGCCCGCTCCAACTCCAGTCAGCCTGAGAGGCCATCCACAGCAGATGCCAGTCGTCCAGAAAGAGAGGGCTGCCGAGCCAGGGCAGATAGACGCACACCGCCAACGCCAGGGCAGGCCAGACACGCACCAGGGCAGCACGAACCCCCGCGCACTTCGGCAAAGGAAGAGGGCTGGTCATGCACCGCCCTCGGACAACGACTCGTCCACAATGGCAGCCAGCCTCTCCAGAAATATCTCTCCCAGCCGGGTCACCGAACTCTGGTCGACAACGCTCTCCTTGTAGTTGAAGTTGAAACAGAGCCTGCCCGCGTAGCGGATCACCGTCGTGTTCACTGCCTGAAGCCAGGCGCAGGGAGTCATGATTCGCAGCGCCTCCCCCTGCCAACTCCTGGTTGCCAAACGGCCGCCGTTGTCGATTGGGGAGATGGGAATGAGATTGCTGAACGGAAAGTTCAACATAGTACGCTGCGGACGATAGACCGCTTTGTGAACCTGGCCGAGGGTCGTGGTGCGGGCCACAGCAATCTCAGAGATGACCTTCTTGTAGGGAGCCAGCCGCGCCGCCTGCTGCTGCACCTGCCGCCTAATCGCAGCAACCACGTCCATCAGGCCGGGCATGCGCCGCAAGTTGATGTCCACCAGGAAAGATGACAGGTGGTTCGCAAATGACTGCAGGGTCCAGGGACGAGGCCGCACGTCCATGGGAATCAGAACGTTCATGAGATTGACAGGGTGGCCGAACTCTCTGCTCCAATCTGCAAGCGCCACGGCCAAGGCCCCGGTAAGCAGGTCGTTGGTCGAGAAACCAGCCACCTTGCGCACCGAGCGAATTCGCTCGAGCAGATCCCCCTCAACATAGACGTGATGTACCCGGTTGTTCCCCGTGAAGTCACCCGGCTGGTTGCACACCAACTGATCCGGGGGCCTGAGAGTGTAGCGGATGATGTTCCAGGTGTGCATCAAGGCACCGACGAAACCATAGCGGAAACGGCGCCAACGGTTCGGCTCCACCACCTCCATCTCGGACAGCTTGGGGACCACCTCGATGTCCCGGGGCAGACAACCCGCAGCCGCCTGGTCGTAGAAGCGACAGTATGATTCCAGCAACTCGAAGAAGGCCCGGCCATCCGCGATGCCGTGGTGCTGCTGCATCAACAGCACTCCGCCGCTAGCTCTGCGGCGAACCCAGACAAAACGGGCCGGATACTCTCTCTCCATCTCAATGAAGTGATTGAACTCCTGCTGCCTTACCCGCTGAAATTGCTCGTCAGTACCTCCTGACAGATCCACCACTTTGAACAACTCGTCCAGTTTTGGAACAAGGTCTGGCTGATACGCGATGCGGCGCGCCTTGAGCAACGGCTTGCCAGGCTCGTCCGAGACCACCCGAGATGCCAGAACAGGGTACCGTCGCGCCAGCGCCCCCACCGCCTGCCGCCCCAGGTCTTCGTCGAAATCCCCATCAATGTGCAACGACCAGACCGGGGCCGATGAGATGCCCCGCTCCCGACTCGAGGCGGCCAGACATATTTTGTCCAGGTAGTCGAACGGGATGCGGGCCGGAGGTGATGTGTCGCCCATGGTGTGCCAACCAGCCCCTAGTAGGGAAGAAGTCGGTCGAAAAATTTCTCCATAATCTGGAAGGTGGGTCCATCGAATCCCTCTTCCACAACGGCCATGATCGCAAAGCAGAGAGAGCCGGCCT
>CAYOTU010000303.1:0-4924 GCA_964406905.1 uncultured Myxococcales bacterium
GGTCCTCTGGGGCGCCGGTCCCCGGGGCGCCCAGCACTTGATGTTGGCAGCGAAGGCCTGGGCACTTCTCTGCGGGCGGCCCGCACCCAACGTCGAGGACGTGCGGGCACTGGCCGTCCCGGTGCTCCAGCACCGGATGGTGATGACCTTCCGTGCCGAGTCAGAGGGAGTGACCCCCGGGGACGTGATCCGCCACCTTGTCACTGAGGTACCGGTACCGGTGTCGGCATGAGCCAGTCTTCGCCCACCTCAGCCCTCCTGTCCGGGGAGGTGGAGCGTCTCCTTGCAGGCTTGACCTTTCCCCTGCGCCACGCGGTGCGCAGCCGGGTCCTGGGACAGCATCGCAGCCCCCTCGCAGGCTCATCCATTGAGTTTAGCGAGCACAAGGAGTACTCCCCCGGGGATGATCTCCGCCGGGTGAACTGGAAGGCCTATGGCCGTTTGGACAGGTTTTACATCAAGCAGACCATTCAGGAGGCCAGCGCCGCGGCGGTAATTTTCCTGGACACGAGCGCTTCCATGGCCTCTGCGGGGGACGAGGGCGTCCCCAAGCTCCGTTGCGCAGCAGAATTGGCAGCGGCCCTGGCCTGGGTCCTCCTCCACCAGGGGGACCAGGTCGGAATGCTCAGCGCGGACGGAGCCGGCGGTTTCGAGTGGATTTCGCCACACCGGCATCCCTCGCATTACCATCGGCTCGTCGGGGCCATGGCGGACATGGTTGCGCCCGCTGGGCGTCTCGACAGGGAGGTGCGCGGCGTCCCCGCTGCCCTGGCCGAGGGGTTGCGTCTGGCAGACATCGAGCGCTGGCACGACGCTACCCTCCTGGTCATCTCCGATTTCCTCTTCCCCTTCGACGAACTGCTCACAGCGCTGGATCGGCTGCGTCACCGGAACAATCGGGCCTGGCTCTTCCACGTGATCCACCCGGAGGAGTACGCACCCACGTTGGAGGGCGGCGTGCCGGATTGGTCCCGCCCCGCGCGGGGAAGCTTCCCGTACAAGGACATCTGCCGCTTCCGCTCCCCGGAGACCGGGGTTTCGGTACGGGCCGACCCGCGCATGGTGCGGCGGGAGTACCTGTCACGGTTCAAGGAGTTCCTGGGGGAACTGCGTCGCCGGGCAGCGGGCAGCGGTATTACGTACATGCCCATCAGCACCGCGGAGCCTGCGGATCGCTTCCTGGTGCGGACCTTGAGGGGGGGGTGAGTTGATAGAGCACCCCGAATACCTGGTGGCCGCGTTGCTGGTCCTGGTGCCGCTGCTGGTTTACGGTGTGCCCTACCTCCGGGTCCGGGAGCGTAGCTTCCCCGCTCTGCATTTTCTCCTGAAACGCTATCCGACCCGGTTCCAGCGGTTCAGATCGCTTAACCGGATCCTCATAGCGGTGCGAACCGGGCTCATTCTGCTGATCGTGGCCCTCTACGTGGCGCCCTCGACCCAGGTGGCGATCGGGATCCCTTCCCCGCCCCACGAGACCGTCGGCTTGGTGCTCGTGGTTTCCACCTCGGTGGAGATGTCCGAGTCCACCCCCGAGGGAACTCTCCTGGATCTGGCGCGTCGCCGCGCAGCCGCCTGGTTGGGCCAGTCTGAGGGACAACGTATCCTCGTGGTGGGGTCTTGTGACGGACTACCTGATACCGTTGCTTGGGGGGGGCGGGACGAGGCCCTGGATACGATACGCAGCCTCCGCCAGTCCCGGACCTGGTGTCCCACCGGGCCCGTTGTTGCAGCGGCCCGCCGCCGCTGGGCCGGGGACGCGATGGAGGTGGTTGTCATTGATCGCCCCAGTGGTGCAGAGCCCCGTCCAGAGGTGCTGGCCGACCCCGCTGTGACCCGCCTGTCCGTGGGCGATCCGAGAGTGCCTACGCTCGGTGGCGCCACGCTTTTGGACGCGACCCTGAGCGAGGATGGCGGCATCCGTATCGTGGCCTCGCTGCAAGGTGATGGGACGGAGGTCTTCATACGATGCAGCGGAGAGGGAGAGCCCGCGGCCACAGCTCACCTCGCCGGGTCGGGGATCCGGTCAGCGACTCTGGTCCCGAGTGCGGCCTGCTCCGGTGAGTGGTGGGAGGTTTCCCTGGAGCCGGATGGCCTTGATGCGGGCGACAGCGTCTGGGTGCCGGTCCCCGCACGGCCGACGCTGGACGTCCTCCTGGTGGACGGGGGTTTCGGCGGTCGCCTGGAGGACCGCCGGACCCGATACCTTGAGGTAGCGCTTCGGTCCCTGGATAGTAAGGACCTGCGGCTGCGGCTCAAGGTCTTGACCCAGGAGGAGCTCACCGACGCGTGGATAGAGAGGTCGAATCTGGTTGTCCTCGCAGATCCCCATCCCCTGCGCGCACACCTTCGCCGGAGCCTCGCAGCATATCTGGAGGCCGGTGGCGGACTTATCGTCACAGCGGGACAGCGGCTGGCCCGTTGGGAGCACGGACAGGAGCTGATCCCCGGGCGTTGGCGGGCCGCTGACCTCCCGGAAGGTCCGGGAGCGATGCTGGAGACGCCCCCGGAGGGGTCATCCGAACTGGGGACCCTCCTGGCCGCGACCCAGGGCACACGGCGGCCCGTCATCATTCGGCGCCTGGTTCTGTCTGGGATCGATGGCGCTGATGCGCGGACCGTGGTGCGCTTCGCTGACGGGATCCCCGCGATGGTACGGTGGACCAAGGGCCGTGGGACAGCGTTTCTCTGGGCCGTGTCCGCTGACCTGAGCGACGGGGAGTTGCCCCTGCACGCGGCCTTCCCCCTGATCCTGGGCGCGCAGGTCCGGGAGATCGCAGCAAGGCTCCAAAGAAGCAGCGACGCGCTGCGCTGCGTAGCGGGTCAGCCCTGCGACCTGGCCCCCCGCATCCCGCCCGGTTGGGATCTGGAAGACGCGCATGGCGGCGCGGCCGCGGATCTCCAGGATCGACTCACCAGCGGTGACGCGACCCTGCCCCTGGGGCCCTATCTCCTGCGCCGTGGTGAGGAGCGCCGACTAGTGGCGATCCTGGACCTCCCCTCCACCGCGCGCCAAGCCGTCACAGCGAAGGTCGCTGCCACCAGCTCTATGACTCAGGCCCCCCGAACTCGTCCCCCGACACCACGAGAAGTCCTCCACCATCGTACCCCTATGCAGTGGATCCCGCTGGCCGCGCTGTTGTTCATGCTGCTGGAAGGGTGGGTTGCGCTGCGGCAGTAGCGTTTGGCCTGTTGTGGGCGGGCTTGTGCTCCTTCCGTCCCTTGATCTTGTCCCCTGATCTTGGTCGTGGAGGATGTATTCAGGGTCGTGGACCGCTACGTCGAGCACTACAACTCGGGTACGGCTCCATGCCGCCATCGGCTATGTCACCCCAAGGGACCGACTGGAAGGATGGGATCAAGCTGTCCTGGCAGAACGGGACCGTAAGCTCGAAACAGCACGGAAAAAATGCCGAAAGGCTCGGGCTTCATTGACTTTGCTGACAGAGGACGGCTCAATGCCTGTGAAGGGAGTTGGCTATGCTAGTAGCTAAAAGAGGCCACCGTCATTGCTTCGGAGAGGTGGCGGACTACATAAAACCTGGAGCCGGCTGTCCAATTCCTGCTGAACCATTACACTTCGGGGTGCGGCTATTTGGCGAGCTTGTGCACCATTTGGAGGCGAGAAACCATGATGAAAGTTCTTTCCCGCATCCCTCTTGCGCTATTGTCCGTGGTCGTCTTCTTGGGCGCCGGATGCGATCGCAGCGATGGAGATCCTGACGAAGTCACCACCAACGTCACTCCCAAGGAAGATGTCGTTGTCAATCCCTCGGACACTCTGGAGACCCCCTCTACGGCCCCAGCGTTCGACGACGACGACGGGATCCGGGTCTGGGGGGAGGCAGCGCTGGCCGCGTGCGGGACCATCACGTCCACCGTCCCCCCGGGGTGGGAGATGGTCCTCCTTGGCGACACGGGCTGCACCGTGCATCGTCCTCCGACGTGGCCCTTCGAGGTGGAGGGAGCCTCGGCTTGGATCTATGCCTCCGAGGAGGAGGAGGCAGGGTTCATGCTCCTCAACGGGTACCTGGAGGGCACCGACTGGACCGCTGAAGCGATCCTTGACGGGGTCATCGATTTGCTCCGGGAGACCTACCCGGACATTACGGTGATCGACGCGGGGGAAGGTCCGGATCCCTATGGGCTGGGCATCATGATCCGTATTGCGTCGTTGAAGTTCCACGACGGAGAGGTCCCCATGGTGGGGATGCTACGGGTGATCCACCACGGGTGCTCCCCGATCCTCGGGAACTGCCCACTCACCGCTGCGGGGACCTGGTCGCCCCTGGCCCAGCTCCCGGACTTCGCATGCACCCTCAGCCAGATCGACGCTACGGTGAAGTGCCCCCAGGGGGGCGGCGGGAACTGCGACGAGAGCCAATGCGACGCGGACTGCAAGGCCCAGGGCAGCACCTACGGCTACTGCTCCAACGACACCTGCGTCTGCGGCGGGTGAGCCTGATCAATAGCGGGAACAGACTGGTGATATTCTGCCGCTACTGGAGTCCGGTCCGGAATGGAAAGGAAGAAACGGGGACGGTTCCTCACTAATCATGTTCCCCGGTGGTTGGCGTACAGCTTGGCGAGATGTGATGCGTGAGGAACCGTCCCCTGATTTGTCCTACTTCCCGAACTTGTACTTCAGCTCTGCCCCCAACTCCTCCAGGGCCTTGGCCAGCGCGGTCTTGAGCGCGTCGGCCTTGCTGTAGTGGCCGCCCTTCACTGGGCCCACCGTGAACGCAGTCTGCTCCTCGCCGGTGCCTGAGCGGAGGATGCGGACGTTGCCGCTTGCCTCTGCGTAGTGCTCGTCCCCTCGGAGAACACGTTCGGGACGGGGGACGCGCTTGGGCGCATGAACACAGGGTCATTCAGCGCAATGGTGGTTGCCGGTCCTGGAAGTTCGAGGTCTTCGATGCGTTCGTCG
>CAYOTU010000304.1:0-4915 GCA_964406905.1 uncultured Myxococcales bacterium
TCGCGAAGCCGTGGTGGACCAGGGGGTTGAGCTGGGCCGTGCAGTCGTTCCCGCAGACCCCGCAGTTCTGATCCGTGTAGTACGCGTCGTCCGCGTCCAGGAAGCCCTCGTCCACCGCACCGTCGCAGTCGTTGTCCTGGCCGTCGCAAACCTCGGGCATGAACCCCTCAGCGCTGCACGAAGAGAACACGTAGACAGCGCCGGTGTATTGACAGACCTGCTGTCCGGCGCAGGCCCCCACGGTGCAGGATCGTGTCAGACCCACCGTATCGGGGCCGCAGACGCAGCTTCCCGACGCGGGCATACATTGGGATCCGCCCGGATATGACTCACAGGAATAGCCCTCGGGACAGTCCGGTCCGTAGAGGGACGAGACGGTGCAGTCGCGGCCGCAGAACCCCTCGTCACCGAAGTCCATGCACGCGCTACCGGGGACCAGGCAGTCCTCGTCCGCTATGCAGGGCTGGCAGAGGTTGTCCGGAAGGGTCATGCAGACCGTACCCGCACCGTAGGGGAAGGCCCCGGGCGCGCAGGTATCGGTGATGCAGGTCGGGGTCCCCTCGATAATCGCGCACCAGGGATCGATCGCACCGGGGATCAGGAGGTCGCAGTCGTAACCGCACGCGCCGCAGTGATTCGGGTGGAGATAGAGGCCACCGTCCAGGAAGTCCTCGTCCACGTCGCCGTCGCAGTCATCGTCGAGGCCGTTGCAGACCTCGGCCGTCGCCGGCTGTGCATCGCAGACCCATACGCCGTCCGCACAGCCCCAGGAGCCGGTGCACGCGGGGCCCGTAGCGCAGTCGGGCCCGCCGTCTGGGCTGGAGGACAGGTCCAGGGAGTCGTCCTGACCATCGATGACCCCGTCGCAGTCGTCGTCCACGCCGTTGCAGATCTCGTCTGCGGGTTCAGCCGCGTCGCACGCTGTCCAGCCCGGAGGAATCGCGTCGAGGTCGCAGATGCGGCTGCCGAAGCAGGCGCCGTACGCGTTGGTCACGGAGCAGGCCTCCACCACCCCATCCTCCACGCAGGTGCAGGTCCCGGACACGGGGACGCACTGGCGCCCCGCACCGAACTGGGTGCACTCAAAGCTCTCGGGGCAGCAGCCCTGGACGCCCACGTCCCAGGAGCAGGGCGCGGCCAGGGTGTCGTAGATACTCCCCGGCGCGCAGTCCCGGGCACACCAGCCCACGGGTTCGCCAAAGACACACGCGTCAGCGGGCCCCTGGCACTCCGCGTCGGTGGTGCAGGGCGCGCAGAGGTTCTCCGTAGGAATAGGCAGACAGGCCACGCCAAGGTAATCGAAGTAACCCTCGTCGCAGCTCCCCACCACGCAGGCGGGAGTCGGCGGTGTGATGTCGCATGTGGGGATGCCGTGAGCCACGGGCGGGCATTGATATCCGCACGCGCCGCAGTTCTCCGTGGAGAGACCGTACTTCAGCACTGGGGGTTCACCCGCCAGCACGGCGAAGCCCTCGTCCACCTCTCCGTCGCAGTCGTCATCCAGACCATTACAGGTCTCCGGCGCTGGGACCGTCGTGTCACAGACCACCCCGTCCACGCCCGCGCAGATCTCTACGCCCACGCAGGCCCCGTACTCGTTGGCGATTTCGCAGGGAGCGCCGGTCACCGTGTCCTCATCCACCGTCCCGTCGCAGTCCTCGTCGGTCCCGTCACAGGTCTCCGCGGCGGGGACCGGCGCTGTGCAGCCGGTCCACCCCGCCACCAGCTCACAGACCTCCTGGCCGAAGCAGATGCCCCAGTCGTTCTCCTGGCTACAGGCCTTGGTCTGACCAACGTTGGTGGGCAGGCAGTCGCAGGAGTTGTTCCAGGGCATGCAGAGCGCACCGTCATCCACGGTCTCGCACGAATAGCCCTCGGGGCAGGTGACGGAGAAGTCGCTCTCCCCGCTGCAATCCCGGAAGCAGAAAGTTCGAGGATCTGTCGTGCTCACCTGGAGACAGCGGGACAGCTCGCCGAAGCAGTCCTCGTCGGTCTGGCAGGGGGTGCAGAGGAACGAGTCTTCGCTCAGGCAGGTGGTCTCGCCGTACTTGAAGTACCCCGGCAGACATGAGATCAGGACGCAAACCGGCTCCCAGCCGGAGTCGTCACAGAGTACCTCGTCCGCGCCCGCGAACTTGGCCGCACAGGAGTTGCCGCACGCACCGCAATGCTCCACATGCACGTACTGCCCAACCTCGTTTAAGAAGCCCTCGTCCACGTCCGCGTCGCAGTCGTCGTCGAGGCCATTGCAGGATTCAGGTGCGGGGGTCTTCGCTGTGCATACCCACCCCGCTGCCCCCAGGCAGGATTGGACCCCCGCACAGACCCCGTACTCGTTGGCCACCTCGCACGCGTACGGCTCGAAGTCTTCGTCTGTCTGGCCGTTGCAGTCGTCGTCCACGCCATTGCAAATCTCGTCAGCGGGCTCGGGCGCGGTGCACCCGATCCAACCGATGGCGGGATCGCAGGTCTCCTCGCCGAAGCAGATGCCGTGCTCGTTGGTAACCTGACAGCCCTTCACCGCACCCAGGTTGTTCTCGTCGCAGTCGCAGGACCCGTTGACGGGCAGGCATTGCTGTACGCCTCCGTCAATCTCCTGGCAGAGGTAGCCCTCGGGGCAGGGATCAAAGGTGCAGTCCCGTCCGCAGAAGTTGCCGCCACCGATGGGCAGGCAGAGGTCCCCCACTTCGCCACAGTGGAGATCGGTCTCGCAGGGCTGGCATAGATGAGACGTATCCAGGACACAGACGGAGACAAAGTCCGGCGAGGTCTGGGGGATCATCTTGCAGACCCAGCCCTCAGGGCATCCGTCATCGCAAGGCGCTGTGCAGTAGCCGCCTGCGGCGGAGTCCACACACCAGCCCGAAGCACAGTCCCCGTTGCCGCCGCAGGGATCGCCCAGCTCTCCGGGCTCGACCTGGCCGTCCGCGCTGCCCGCGTCCTCGGCCAGATCGCCCGCTACGACTTCACCGCCGCTACCATCCGCACCGGTCACATCACCGCCACCAGTGTCCGCCAGAGGATTCACGGCCGCGCAGACCCCGTCCACGCAGAACAGCCCATCGTCACACTGGTAATTGAACACGCAGGCGCATCCGATCTCCGTACAGACCTGAGCGTCACCGCCGCCACCAGACGAGCAGTCAGCCACCAGGAAGAGAATTCCTATCATCAGGATGGGATGCTTCATCTAGAACCCCCATACGCTGGCGCTGCCGCCGTCCGCACCGTCATCGCCCGCGGCCGCTTCAATGATGGACAAACCGCCGATACCGCCGGCACCGCCCTTGTCCGCGTCCCCGTCCTCGAAGACGTTGTCCGCGGCGTAGGCCGCTGTCGACCCGCCGACCACAGCGACACCGACCGAGGGGCCGCCGCCACCGCCGCCGCCGCCGCCGCCGCCGCCGTCACCACCTCGGCCACCGGGGCCGCCGATTCCCGCGCACCACGCTGGCCAGCCAGCGCCGCCTCCCGGGCCACCCTGGCCGCCCGTCCCGCCGACGCCTCCGTGGCCGCCGCCGCCGCTCGCACCGCCGTAGCCGCGACCGATCCGGTTCGCTGAGACGTCGGGCCAGATCCCCGCCACCCCCGACGTAATGAACACAGCAAAGCTACCCCCGCCGGAGAGGCCCGGCTGTCCGCCGGTCCCCCCGCAGCCACCAGCGCCACCGCCGCCGCCGGTGCCGCCCAGGTCTCCCACGGGGTTACCGATGTAGCAGGCCGAGGGGTTCTTGTAGTTGTTCACACCCGCGCCGGCCGCGCCGCCTTGACCACCGGTCCCCGGGCTCCCGCCGGAGCCGAGCCCCGCTGTCCCGGGGAGCCACTGGTCTCCCTGGAACTGGCCCCAGGAGGACGCACAGCCCGTACCGCCGCTCCCAGCGACCCCGGCGCCACCGTCCACGCCGCCGGTCCCGACCATGTTGGAGTTGACCGTGCAGTCGTACTTGCAGTAGATGGCCAAGCTGCCCTGGTAGGACGCGTCGGTGCCGCCGTTTGGATAGGAGCAGCCAGCGGGCGGGTTGTCCTTGGTCTGGGTGTTCTCGGATCCGTCGGACTCCATCCCTGGGCAGCCCGCGGACGCGGCGCAGCTATCGTTGAGCCCGCCCACACCGCCCGGCTGGGTGTTACCCGAGCAGCTCTGATTGGTGCATTCGGCGCTCTGCAATCCCGGTGCGCCATCGTCGCCGGCCCCGCCAGCGGCCCCGTTGGCCCCCGCTGAACCGGCCCCGCCCTGACCGCCCAGGATCCGGTTGTTGACGATGTGCAGGTTGTTCGCTGAGTTCACGAGATAGATAGCGAAGGAGGGCTGCCCCGCCGCGGCCTCCCCTCCAGGGACGTCGTAGCCCAGGATGGTGAAGCCCGCGAGGACCGTGGTGGAGGCGATGATCTCCCCGTAGACAGTCCCGGGAATCATGTCCTCCGCACTGAAATCCGGCGCGGGGCCGCCGAGGACCGTCGGATAGAGGAGGATGTCCCGGCCGGAGAAGTCGGGGCTGTAGCCGCCGTAGATCCTCTCGCCTCCTTCAAGGACGATCCGCTCGGGGTAGGAACCTGTGGCAACCAGGATATGAGCGTTTACGTCCGGGTCGAAAGCATCGATGGCCACCTGAACTGTGCCGAAGGGTGAGCCGAGGCTGCCGTCCCCGCCTGAAGATCCTGCGGCCACGAAGATCGCTGTCTCCAGATCCCCGTCGATGCCGTCACAGTTCCGGTCCACGTAGACAGCGCCGGGCTCCGGGAAGACATCAAAAATGTCGGGGTCATCCAGCTCGATGTCCGCCATTGCGGGGCACTCGCAGCCGTTGCCCGTCCAAGCGTCCCGGTCGGTCCACGCCACAGCGGTCAGGCAGGCCCCGTCCACGCAGGCTGACCAAGTCCCGTAAGCGGCCACGCAGGCAACATCTTCCACGCAGGC
>CAYOTU010000305.1:0-4891 GCA_964406905.1 uncultured Myxococcales bacterium
CGGTGAGCGCTGCGGGGATCATGCCCCGCAGTCCGCTCCAGCCCCGCCAGAGGAGCCAGACGCCCAGGATTCCCAGAAAAGACCCGGTCATCTGCCAGGCGAAAACCTCCTGGCGATGGGCGCGCAGTGCGAAGACCAGGAGCGCGATGCCCCCGATGGCCTCGGCCAGTGCTGCCCGTCGTCCCGTCATCCCCGCTTCTCCCCGCTTCTCCCCAACGACCACCAGCCCAGGAGCCCGGGCAGGATTGAGTAGCCCAGGGTCGAGAGGGACACGCCGAAGCCAGTGGCCACCGCGGTGGCCTTGTCCAGGCCCACCAGAATGAAGCCGAGAGCCCAGCCCGCCTCCAGGGTCCCGAAGGTCCCGATTCCGCCTATGGGGAGGAAGCCTGAGACCACCGAGGCCGTCGCACCCATGACCGTCTCCGCCGGCCCCACGGGCGTGGAGAACGCGGAGAGAATGGCGTAGAAGGCGCCGAAGGTCAACATCCACTGGACCAGGGAGACCAAGCCCAGGCGCGCCAGGGTCGGGCGATCTATATTCGCGAAAGCGCCCACCGCCACCTCGGCCCCTTTCATGGCCCGGGCCACAGGTCGCAGGCCATCGAGCCGGAGGACGACGGTCAAGCCCCGGGCCGCGGTCACCGCGGCCCGGAGGAGGCGGGGCAAAGCGAGGATCGCGAGGATCCCCAGCATCCCGGCCATCGCGCCCACCGCAATGCCCATATGATGGTCTCCTCCATAACTCCCCCCCCAGGTGGCCAGGGTAACTGAGAACACGATCACTACCGTGGTTGCGTCCATGATCCGCAGCAAGAGGAGGCCCAGGAGGCTCTCCCCCAGACCCGCTGTGCCGGCCCGCTTCACCAGGATCCCGTAGGACAGCTCCCCGGTGCGAAAGGGCAGGAGGCGCAGCAGGAGGGTATGGACCGAAGTGATCCAGAACATGGTCCCCCGCGGAGTCCGGGGGACCAGGAGCCGAAAGCGCACCGTCCGAGCCCCGTACACCCCCAGCCACAGGATCCAGCCCAGCAACCAGGGACCCCAGCGCAGGTTGACGAAGAGCGCGCCCAGGTCTTCGAAGTCAACAAACTCGAAGAGGAGCCGGAACAGGGCCAAGCTGATGACCAGGCCCAGGGCCGCCTTCCATACCAAGCCCCGGCCTGTCCTGAGCGGAGTCGAAGGGGTCACCCCTCGGGCTCCCGGTCCTTCCTGTCCCCCGTCGCGCCGTACTCCAGCCTGCGTAAACGGGTCACTACGTCCTCGAGGAGCTTGCGGTTGGCGCCAACCAGGTCGGCAAGGAGCCCGGCGACGAGAACGATGAACGCGCTGGTCAGTAAAACGGAGGCCAGGATCAGGGACTGGATGTGGCCCGCCTGGGTTTCGGTGAAGTGGAAATAGAGGAACCGCATTCCGAGGAGGGTCCCCAGGAGAAAGAGGGTCGTGGCGATCAAAAGAAAGGCCCTCAGCGGCCGGTACATCGTGTAGATACGGATGATGGTGGCCGCGCTTCGGCGCAGGTATTGAAGGGGCCCATTGAAGAGCCTGGACTCCCGGGTCTTGGGGTTGGTGCGCACGGGGACAGCGCTCACCGCGAAGCGAGCCTGGCCGGCTTGGATCAGGGTCTCCAAGGTGTAGGTGAACTCAGAGGTCACGAACATCCGCAGCGCGGCCTCCCGGGAGATCGCGCGGAAGCCCGAGGGAGCATCGGGCACCCGGGTCCCCGACGCGAGGCGGACGACCCATGAGCCAATCTTCTGGAGGCGCTTCTTGGTCGCGGAGAAATGGGCTACTTGCTCGACCTGTCGGTCCCCCACCACCAGATCGGCCTCACCGTCGCGGATCGGACGCACCAGTGCGGGGATGTCTCCGCCGTTGTACTGATTGTCCGCGTCGGTGTTGACGATGATGTCCGCACCGAGTTGGAGGCTTGCATCCAGCCCGGCCATGAAGCCCCGGGCCAGGCCCCTGTTTTGCGGGAACCGGACCACGTGGTTCACTCCCAACTCCCGGGCCAGATCCGCTGTGCCGTCGGTGCTCCCGTCGTCGATGATCAGCACCTCGATGGTGTCGATCCCGGGGATCTCCTTCGGAAGATCAACGAGGGTCGCCGCTAGGTTGTCCCGCTCGTTGTAGCAGGGAATCTGGATGATGAGCTTCACGCTTCGGCTCCGCTCGTTCTCAGGAGGTCAGGTTAGAACGCACAGCCGCAGGAAGCCTCGGACAGGGCCTCGTCGACGCAGACGTTATCCCACTCCGTGTTGCAGCAGTAGGGGTCCTCGGTGCAGATGGCCTCGGCGCAGTCGGAGCAATCCGGATCCAGGGCAGCGCCCACCTCGCACTCGGAGTGGATGCAGCCGCCGCCGCCGCCGCAGACCGCCTCGCACTCGGCCATATCGTTGGCCTCGGCGACGCAGTACTCGTCCCACGCACCGCTGTCGCCGTTGCAGCAGAACGGGTCCGCTTCGCAGACAGCGGCCACGCAGGGGCCGCAGCCGGGCTGCTGTGCGGGGAGACTGTCGTTGGTGCAAATATCTGAGGCGCAATCGCTGACACCGCCGCAGGGCTTGGTGCAGTACTCGTCCACTTCGCCCACGCAGACGCCGTCCCACTGGGTCTCGCAGCAGTAGGCGTCGTTGGCGCAGACCGCGGCCACGCAGGGGCCGCACTCCGGCGAGAGGGCGACATCGTAGGCCACGCATGCGCCCTTGCCGGTGCTGTTGTACTCCTCCGGGCAGTCGCCGCCGGGCTGGGGCTCGGTTTTGCCGCAGGCCATCGTGGGGTTGGTGCAGGGCGCGCAGACGCCGTAGCCAAGGGCCACCGGCTGGCAGTAGAAGTTAAGGAAATGACCCTCGGAGTTGTCGCCCAGCTTGCCCCAGAGCAGGTCAACCAGAACAGCACCAGCGATGGCAGCGAGGGGGTCATCCGGAAAGAGGTCCGCTATGAAAGGATCAGCGTCGATGGGGTCACAGTCCATGTCATCCTTGCAGGGGACGCAGATGCCGCAGTTGATGTTCTCCGTAAGCTTGATCTCCGCACACTCGTGCATGCCGTAGCTCACGGTCGGATCCCCCACGGTGAGCGTCGTGAACCCAAGGTCGAGTTCTTCTCCGCCGATGAGGTCCTTGATCAGCTTGCCCACGTTCAAATCGATGGCGATGTTGGCGCAGTTGGAGTCCTCGGAGCAGAGCTGGGTGTAGTCGCTCCAAGGCTCGGGCAACACCGCCACGCCTACACCGAGGTCTTCGCAGCCCTCCGCGGGGGGCAGGCAGTAGCCGTGGCCGTCAGGGTCGTTCGCGGGCTTCTTGCAGATGAAGAGCCCCGGGGTCTTGGGATCGCCGCAGTACTGGCAGTCATCGTCTGAGAGACAGGTCCCCTGCTCAGGGCCGGGCAGGCCGCAGGGCGGGTAGCAGATCCCGTTGGCCAGGCAGACCATCCCCGCCTGACAGGGCCAGGTCTTGGAGCACTCGGAGCACTTGTGGTTGTTGCACGCGTGGGCCGGGCTCTCGTCTGTACCGCAGAACATGCAGTCATTGTCCAGGTTGCAGCTCTTGGGGCATTTGTCCGTGCACTTGCCGTCCTTGCAGTACTGGGACTGAAGGCAGTGGCTCGTGTTCGTCGCGGAGCAAGATTGGCACTTGTGGGTCACGGAATCGCAAACCTGGTTCATTGGGCTACAGGCCTTGCAGTCCGCGTTCTGGTTGCACATCACCGTGGGGTTGCCATCAGCATCCGTCGGGCAGACGAGCTGCGCGTCGGTGCAGATGCCCCAGGAGGAGCAGATCTCGCCATCGGGGCAGCTATCGGGAACGTTGGGGTCGCAAGCCACGCAGCGGTTCTCCGCGAGGAGGCAGGTATGCCGTTCGTCGGAGCAGCCAGTGCAGTGATCGTCGGAGGTGCAGTTGTTCAGGAGGCAGACGAGGGGCTTCTCCGTGTCTTCCTCTGGCTCTGTCGTGTCTTCGGGGGGCTCCGTGGTGTCCGGGGGTTCCGTGGTGTCGGCGCCTTCGGTGATGCAGCCGGAGCAGTAGCTCCATGCCTGTCCGTCGGGCAGGCAGGTCTGGGTACCCATACCGCCGCTCTCGCAGGCACAATCCTGGTTTATCCCCGGGGTGCAAAGTTGGGGGCTGCCGTCGGTGCCGCCGGAACCACAGGACGCTACGAAAGCAACCACAAACAAAAGGGCCAGGATACGCTTCATGCCAAACCTCCAGGGTCGAATTGAATTTCGAAACGATATCATGACATAAAGCAGGGGCTCAGGCAACTTCCTTGGTGGTCTGGGGATCGGTTGACATGACAAGGTGCGCGGTGGTGTACTGGACCCTCGAATTTGAGAGAAAGGGGGTACCATGAACCTGTTCGCTGCCGGTTCGTCTGGCCTCGCCACGGTGGATCTGATCATCATTATCGGATTCCTGGTGATTGTCTCTCTGGTCGGGTACTTCATGTCCCGGGTCGCGTCCAAGGGCATGGACGACTACTTCCTCGGGGGGAACAAGATCCCCTGGTGGATCCTGGGCATCTCCACCTCCACTTCCAACTTCGACATGGCCGGCACCATGATTATCGTGGCCGTGGTCTTCGGCCTGGGGCTCAAGGGTTTTCTCGTGGAGATGCGCGGGGGCGTGGGCCTCTCCCTGGCCTTCCTGATGGTTTTCCTCGGGAAGTGGCTGCGTCGCTCCAGGGTGATGACCTCCGCCGAGTGGATGAAAATTCGCTTCGGCACCGACACCCAGGGCCGCGCCGCCCATATCCTGAGTGCAATCGCAAACCTGGTGTTGTCCCTCGGGATGATTATCTATTTCTCCAAAGGCGCCGGGAAGTTCCTGACACACTTCATGCCCTTCAATGAGTTTACGTGCACCGCGGGGATGGTGAGTATCGGGCTCTTCTA
>CAYOTU010000306.1:0-4881 GCA_964406905.1 uncultured Myxococcales bacterium
CCCCCACGTCCAGGACACCGTCTGCGTTGAAGTCACCCGCAAGCAGGTTCGCCTTGAGGGACTCCCAACAGGCCTCCTCCTTTTTTGCATCGCCGAAAATCTCGGAGCACTCCTTCCATGGATCATCTACACGGGTTGGCACCTTCCCCTGGTCGAGGGCCCGGATCACACGCCGGAGTTGGAACGCGTCCACCACGGTTTCAAGGATGTTGTCGCGCACCCGGAACGGATCCGCTACGTAGAAGGCCTCGCCGGAGCCGACAAACCCGTCCCCGTTCTCGTCCTCGGCCCGCCCCTTCTCGGTGATCGCTTCGAGGAGACCGACATTCATGAAGATAGCGATGGCCTCGTCGGTGGGAAGCTGCTTGATCTGCTCCGCCTCCTCTGCGGAGAAGAAAAGATCTGCCAGGAGGCCCGTCACGATGGGGATGAAGAACGCATAATCCGGGTATTGAGCGATCAACTGGTCCAAGGGGGGAACGAAGGGGCCGTGCCCCACCGAATCGTAGGACCAGCATGCGATCCCCATCTTGGCCATCTTGTTTGCTATACCTATAACCTCCAGCCGTGAGGTCTGGGTCCCGTGCGCGTACATCATCGCGGGGAAGGGCGGGCAGCCCCGAGGGGGCCGCTCGCCCGGAACGTACTTCGGGCAATCAGCGCGGGCCTCAGGGACGGAGATCATGAAGGTGACCTCCTCCGAGGTCACGGTGCCCTCCCCTGTCACAGGGTTCAGGTCGAAGCGTCCGTCAGGCGTCCGGATGAAGCCGGGCGCGCTATAGCTGCCGAAGACGAAGTAGTCCACGTCCCCCAGGTAGCCGGCGGGCAGCCCGCCGGCCATCACCCCGCCGATGATATCCATCAGCGGCTGGATGAACTCCGCCTGGATCACGTAGAGGTTGTCGAAGGGCACGTCCGGAACGCCGTCTTCGTCCGTGTCCGCGTCCAGCACGATGTCCATGTTCTCGACGTTTGTTATCACCGGGGGGTGGTCAACCGAGAGGTAGGCGAAGGGCCCCTCGCCGTCCAGACCACGACGGACAGCGTCGAGCAATTCGACCGTGTCCTGTGTGGTGAAAGACCAGGCAAAGGCCACGTCTTTCATCCCGATCCCCTGGGACGCAAGGACCTCGATTGCGTCACGGAGCGCTTCCTCCTGCCCCGGCGAACAGACGTGATCAAAGGGCGACTCCACGGGCCTCAGGACGGGGCCGTCACCGTCCTCGACCCAACCGCTGGCCCCATCGTCCACGTAGCCCTTGAGCCGCTTCGTGAGCACGAGGACGTGCTTCGCACCGTGGTCCATGGGGATGAGGGGGCGGAGGAGCAAGGTATTGGTGGCCACCTCCCAGTGATAGACAAACTCCGGGATCCCGTCCCCGTCGGTGTCTGCTCGGTTGTCCTCCGGGAAGGTGAAGTTGTCCAGGCCATGCATCGGATCGTGGGGCCAGAACTGGTGCGAGCTAGTGGCGTGGGGGTAGTGCCCTCCGCCCACGTCCAGGGGGATCAGCTCGCCGTAGTGCAGGCTGCCCTCCTCCACGTTGACCAGATAGATAGCGTGATCCGAAGGGTCCCAGGCGAGTGCGTCCAGGGTGAGCGCGCCGGTCACCGGGTCTGCCCGGTTCGGGTGGTGCCGCTTCCGCAGGTCCACCAGGTCCAGGGGAGCGGTGAAAGAGACTGAGATCGGTCCCATGGTCCCCGCGCCTGATAGCTGCTGCATTCCTTCGCGTTGGCGCCGCTCCACGTCGGTAACGGCCTGGCCCGAGATGTTCAGGCGGAGCCCGGTCGGGGAGCTGTCGTCGCGACGGGTGGCCTTGTCGTTCGGAAAGGGGATCTCCGCTATCGGCCGGTGGAGTGGATCCCAAACCACCTGTGGCCCGCTCCGTCGGACAGCGGTTGATGATACGGAGCGAGCGCTGCCGTCGTGGCAGGCCGCAGCGGTGAGGATGACCAGGAGGAGTATCGCAGTTCGTGCTTTCATCGTCGTCCTCCTACCAACCAAGCTCGAGCCGGGCCTGGACCATCCCCGCGTCACGAGCAGCGGTCCCGTCCGCTGTCTCGAACGCGTCCCCGGGCCTGAGCCAACCAGCCTCGAGCACGGTCCGCAGGTAGGCCCAGCCAGCCAAGTCCCAGTCATAGCCGACAGCGAGGTCCACCTCCCAACCCAGCGCCCGCTTTCGAGGGGCACCCCGCCAGCCCTTCACCTCGGATCCTGCGACCATGTTGGACTGGAAAGGATCGTAGGCCCGCTCCTCGGCCTGGGCCCACAGGAGACCGATGAGCACGTGGAGACGATCCGTCGGCGCCAGCTTGAGCACCGGGTTCACATAGAGGGCGTTGGTAAGCGCGCCGTCCGTGGGGAGATGGGATACGCCCGCGGGGGCCATGTAAGAAGAATCGGGGTGTGAGAGGTTCCAGGCGCTGATCGCTGTGAGCCGAGCCAGGTACTGCGGGAAGAGCACGAGCCCCACACGGTAGTCCCGATCAAAGCTGAACCCCCGGATACGGTCATCGCCCGAGTCCGTGTCACCGGACGCGTACCCAAACTCCAGGCGAAGATCCGCCATGCCGTACTCCACTCCGGCCCGGGCCACGAAGCCCACCTCCTCCAGCCGGTGCTGGTCAATGTCCGCGTTGCGGAACAGCTCGGTGTCCCCGAGGATCCAGGCCGCCTCCCCCGCACCGTAGACGCGAGCAGGACCGAATCGGCGCTCGACAGCGAGAAACGCGTCCAGTACCCATGCCCGTGTCTCGAGACGCTCGGCGTTCACCCCCGTGTCCGCGGCGCAGCTCCCTCCCTCGCAGTCCCACGCCAGGGGCTGCTCCCGGAACGCTTGGTGGCGACGAACCATATAGAACCCGCCCTGGATCCAGGGGAAGCGCACCAGGGCCGAGCCGATAAAGTTGAAGGTATGCCCATCCTGGTCCTGATCCGCTGTGTCATCCCGCCAGACCCGGTCCACGGCTCCCACGAGGTAGAGAGGATTTTGTTTCGGATCGCGGGTGAAGAGCCCCACCGGCTTGACCACGAGCTGCGCCCGGTCCACCACGTCCCCCCAGTGGGACATGCCAAAGGTCATCGGGCGGGCCACGCCGTCGTTCGCTACGAGGCCCAAGCCCCAGTTGGAGACCTGCCGCCCTATCTTCACGTAACCCGCGGTGGTGGCCACCATGACGTAGGCCTGGCGCAGGAGGAAGTTGTCCGCGTCGAAGAGGCCGGAGCCATCACGCGGCCGCGTCTCAAAACTCAACACGTCCCTGGACATCGGGCTGAACGCGTGGTCTCCGTCCAGGAGATCGCCCTCCAGCTTGACCTTCACCAGCCGCAGGAACCCCGAGCCCCGCTCATAGGAAAAGCCAGGGGCGATGCGGAGCCGGTGGTGCAGGGCCGCCTCCCGTGGGAGCGCTACAGTGTCCCGGTCAGCGAAGACAGCGTCCACCGCGGTCACGCCGAACCAGGACAGTCGGTATCCAGCGGGGAGGTCCATGCGAAAGGAATCCATGCGGAAGGTGCTAGGCGGATCGGGTGGCTCCCCGGCCTCAGCGACAAACGTCGGAAGCAAGGAGAGGGAGAGCAGCAGCAGCAGCAGCAACGTATGAAGACATTTCAATGCCCACCTCCAGAGTTCATCGGTGACTGTAGCAGAAAGCTGGCGAGAACTTCAGGCTAAGATCGTTGACACCCCAAACCGCACCGCCGGTACTGTACCTGATGTAGAAAATGAGTGAGGGAGTTGGTCCGGCGGTGAGCCCAAGGACCAACCTGATTGCCGCGGTCAAGCGGACCATCTGCTCCCAAACGAAGAGATGGCCTGGGGAAGGGTCGCCTACTTGAAGACCTGATCCTTGCTTGACTCCATGAGCGCGGGCATAAAGGACTTCTTCAGCTTCAGAAGCCGATCGAACTTCACCTTGGCGCGGGCGTCGGTGTACAGGGCTGTCGGCTTCTTGATCTCGCCATCGATAAGCATCTCGCCGAAGTCGTAGAACTTAGACTTGACCTTGCCCTTGGCCATAGCAGGGCTGGCGAAGCTGCCAGCCACGAAGGCCATCGCCACCACTCCCAGGATCAACCGTTTCATAATCGCCTCCTCAGATCCCCAGGGGGACCGTCTTCATCATACCTGCCCCCAAAGGGGGTAATCAACCCTCTGGCTCGACGTCAGGCACTATCGGCTCAACGTCAGGCACTATCGGCTCCTCGGGCTTCGGCTCCTCGGGCTTCGGCTCCGGCGCGGGATCCACGGTCGCAGGCTCCCGGCTGGGATCGAGCTTGGGCTCCTCGGGCTTCGGCTCCTCGGGCTTCGGCTCCTCGGGCTTGGGCTCCGACGCGGGATCCACGGTCGCAGGCTTCGGCGTAGGATCGGCGGGAGCCACGGTCGCAGGCTCCCGGCTGGGATCGGGCTTCTTCTCGCCATCGGGCTTCTTCTCGCCATCGGGCTTCTTCTCGCCAGAACTCTCGGCCTGGACCTTCTGGATAGCAAGTACGGTCTCGGCCTCCTGGAGCACCGGGGTATACATCTCCATGAGTGCCTTGAAGACCACCTCGGCCTCGGGCAGCATCTGGAACTGGAGGTTTTCACCTATCTCCGCCAGCTTCTCGTCGGGCTTGATCTCCTGGAGCTTCTTTTGCACCGCTACGTAAGACTTGAGCTGCTTCCTGTCCTCCGCTGTCTTCTTCTTGTTGGCCTTCAATGCCTTGATCTTCTCGTCCAACAGCTTGATGTGCTGACCGACCTTAGAGGAAGCAACTTTGTATTCCCTCTCCATTTCAGCCTTGCGCTTTGCAATCTTCTCCTGGAGGGCCTTCGCCGCGGCGGCCTCCATCTTCATCTGCTCTTCCATCTTGCGCATCTGCTCTTTGAGCTTCAGCGTATTCTC
>CAYOTU010000307.1:0-4863 GCA_964406905.1 uncultured Myxococcales bacterium
AAGAAGATCGATCTTGCCCTTCAGGGAAAGAAGCTCAAAAAGGCCCGCAACCTCTTGAAAAAGATCACCGAGGCCGACCCCAACGACATCCGCTCGCGCCTGCGCCTTGGGGAGGTGCATTTCCAGCTCGGCGACAAGGCTGAAGCAGTGGCCCTCCTGGCCCAGGTCGGGGACTACTACCGGGACCACGGATTCCTGCTGAAGTCTGTTGCGGTTTACAAAAAGATGCTCGAGGTTGACCCGGCAAAGGGCGAGCTTCACGGCGAGCTGGCCAACCTCTACTTCCGCCTGGGAATGGCCCCCGAGGCCGTGAGGCAGCATAAGGTTCAGGTCCGGGCCCTCCTCAAGCAGGGGCGGATCGTCGACAGCCTCCACGTGGTGCGGCAAATCCTGGATCTGGAGCCCGGCAACATCAAGGACCGGGTCCGGTTGGCCGAGGCCTACTCCCAGCACGAGCTGTACGAGGAAGCGTCCCGGGAGTTCCGGGAGGTACTCTCGGTCCTGGAAAAAAAGGGCGACCGCGGTCCCCTCTGGGTCCAGGTCTCCGAGCGCTACCTCCATCATAATCTGCGGGACGTAACGATCGCCCGGCGGCTGGCCGAGAAGTTCATGGATCTAGGCCGTCACAACCACGCACTCCCCTGGCTCCAGGTCTGCTTCGAACAAAGCCCCGGTGACCTGGGAATCCTGGACATGCTGGCCACCTGCTTCGACTCCCTCGGGCAACCGAATAAGGCCATAGCTGTCCTCAAAATCCTGGAGGGGCTCTACCGGAGAAGCGGCCTGTCCGCAGAATGCAACTCCAGCCTCATGCGGGTCCTCGAAATAGATCCCAATGACATCACAGCAAACCGTAAGTTGGGGCGGGACACCCCCGATAAAGAGGACGCCCCGGGGAAGAACATCGAGTTGGATTGGGAACTCCCGAAACCGGTCGAGAAACCGGAGGAGGCCCCGCCGCCGATTCCGCCCGTCGATGAGGAGGTGGAGTTCGGATTCGAGGATGTATGGGAAGAGGGTGCGGAGGAGGTCACCATGGTCCAGGCCATGGACGAGGTCCTCCTCAAGGAGTTGGGCCTCCTGGACGAGAAGGAGCCAGAGGAGGAGTTGGTAGACATCATGCCCCTCCAAGCCAAGCTGGACGCTGGCGAAATTTTGACAGCGGAGGCGCTAATCCGCAAGGGTATCGACCTCGAGCCTTCCGAGGTCGAGGAGCTTGAGTTCTTTCAGACCGCCGGCCTCACCGAAGAGGCGGGAATGCTGATAAACGAAATCCTTCAGCGACATCAACGAAAACAGGGATAGAGGGAGGAAATATGCGGAATCGCTGGCTGTTTTTTGTCGCTACCGCTGGCTTTCTCATCTCGGTCTCGGCCGCGTCGGCACAGCCGGTCCAGTTGCACAACGAGCTCCTCGTCGACCACATCGACGGCCCCTCGCTCACGGTCCACTTCATCGACGTAGGACAGGGGGACGCTATCCTCTTCCAGGCGCCGGACGGGGAGACCCTGCTCGTGGACACCGGCCCCAGAAAAAAGATCGCCAACCCCCTCCCCTATTTGAAGGAGGTCGGGGTGACCCGGATCGATCACCTGTTGATCACCCATAGCCATCTGGACCACACCGGCGGTTTCCAGGGCATCGCAAAGGAGCTGCCCATCGGCGAGTTCCTATGGGCGGGTTACTTCCACCCCACCCGAACCGGCGAGAAGTTCCTGGCGAAGCTGAAGGAGCTGAAGGTCCCCTTCCACAAGCTCAAGCGGGGGGACAAGATGACCCTGGGGAAGGATGGGGCGGTCCATGTGACCGTCCTGCACCCCCCGGAAGACATGAAACCCGTGGATCACGACATCAACAACTACTCCCTGGTGATCCGGGTGAGCTTCGGAGACATCGACTTCCTGCTCACCGGCGACGCGGAGATCAAGGCGGAACGGATGGTCCTGGCCTCGAACCTGCCTCTGGCCAGCGAGTTCCTTAAGGTCGGCCACCACGGCTCGAAGACCGCGACCACCCTGGCCTTCCTCAAATCCGTCGCCCCCGCGTTCGGCGTGATCTCGTGCGGACGCGGCAACAAGTACGGACACCCCCACGACATCACGCTGGAGCATCTCGTGGACGCGAACGTCTCGATCCTGCGCACCGACGACGTGGGCACCATCGTCGTCCGCACTGACGGGAAGAAGGTCTCGATCAACCTCAAGGGACGGCGAGTCAGCGATCTGCTGCTGCCCTGGGCCGTTTCCCATTCGTTCATCATTATCGGAAGGAGAGAGGACGATGAAGCGCTTGATTCTATGGACCATAGTAGCCGTATTCCTTATGACGAGCGTCGCTTCAGCCGAGCCGCCTGAGCGGATCGAGTTGGGCGCGGCCACCCAGGCCGACCTGATAAAGGTCAAGGGGATCGGCAAGAAAACCGCTGAGAAGGTCCTGGCCTATCGGGACGCGAACGCACCCATCAAGCGGATGGGACAACTCCTGGAGGTCAAAGGCATCGGCAAGGCCACCCTCCAGCGCCTGACGTGCTTCTTCTACGTGGAGGCCGAGGGCAAACTGCCATGCGAGATAGCGACGATCCGTACTGGAACGGACCCGCTGAACATCAACACAGCGACAGCCAAGGAGCTTCAGACCCTCCCGAACATTGGTAAGAAGAGGGCCGAGAAGATCATCAAGGACCGCACGGAAAACGGCCTCTTCCATTCTGTGGATGACCTCCAGCGGATCAAGGGCATCGGCCGCGGCATGGTCGACAAGCTGAAGGATCTGGTTGAGGTGCGGCTGAACATCAACTCTGCCCGTGGCGCGGAGTTCGAGGCCATCGGCTTTGCCAATGGCGACGACATCGTCAAATTTCGGGATGAAAACGGCAGTTTCAGCTCTGTGGAGGACCTGAAGAAGGTCCCCGGCATCGACGCTGAGCTCGTCGACAGGATCATGGACTCCCTCAGCATCAGGTGATCTCTCCCATCGAAGCTTGACAAAACCTGCCCTTTGCTGAAATCTTCGTGTGAATCAGAGCCCCCGAGGAGGTCCCATGTACCGCGCAGTGATCCTCGCCGTTATCTTCACCCTGGCCATCCCATCCCGCGCGTTCGCGGACGATACCTACTTCGCGTTTGGAGGGGAGCAGATCGAGACCGGCGGACAAAAGCAGTTCGCGTTCATCCCCTTCGCGTTCCGCGCACCCCGAGAAGGCAGCCTCGAACGCCGGGTGGCCCACATCTTCGCCAAGATCCATGAGCCCCGCGCTTCTGTGTACGGAGACACCTACTTGGTGCTCAGGGAGGCACCCGGCGGCATCACCGAGGCATTCCTGACATTGGATCCCGCCGCGGAGCAGTTCCACCACATCATCGTGGGTGAGATCTACCTGACCATCGGCAACCTCGGAATCGAGCGACTCCACGTAAGCCCATGGAACCGTTGGGTGACCGACGCGGACATCATCTACCCCTACTTCGCACCGATGATTCCCCTATGGGAGGCCCTCCCGCCCGCAAAATACTACCACTCGGTGGTGCGGATGGACGACAGCGTCTTTGTAGCAGCCAAAGACTTCTACGCGAGACTCGCAGCGCAGGACAAGACGGTCTATGACAAGATCTTCGGCGTCCTGAAAGGTAACCTGGCCTACCCCAAGTTGCGGATCCTGTCGAGCTTTGGCAACCTCACGATTCCGGACCCCGCTGTGCACCTGATCCCCCTGCTCCAGGACGCGGACCAGGAGGTCAAGTACACCGCCATCCAGATGTTGAGCAAGGACGGGCGCCCCAAGGTCCTCGCCGCGCTGGGCAACCTCGCGGACAATGACCCGGACGCGGAGGCCCGGCTGCGCGCAGCGCGTATCCTGGTGGACGCGGGCAAGAGCAACTTCCAGATCTACATCCTCTTCGAGAAGCTCAAGTCCAAGGACCTCACCGTGGTGAAGGATACTGTGACCAAGCTGGGCCTATCCGGAGACAAGCGGGTCCTCACCGCGCTCGAAAACACCCTGATCCACGCGGACATGGGGGTACGCAAGGCCTCCTTCGAGAGCATCCTGAGGCTCAAGGACCTGGAACCCCTCAAGCGGATCCTCACGCGGCCCGAGGTCGAGCCCAACTTCCGTGAGCAGGCCGCTCGGACCCTCATGGCAGAGGTTGACAAGCCCACCTCCCAGGTGGGCCTGCGCCACCTCCTCACCGAGGCATCTGACAAAGGTACGCTGGACGCGCTGGACGTGATCCAGATGCGGACCTACACGGATATGGCCCAGGACCTGGTGGGCCTGTACGTCCACCCCTCCCCCGAGATAGCGGGCAAGGCGGTGGATGTCACCGGTTCGCTGAAGCTCGTTGACCAGATCTCAGATCTGGCCCAGGCCGCCAAACGAGCCGAACTGACGGAGAAGTGCCGGGGCGCTATCTCCGCGCTCATGGCCCCCCTGAGCCTGGACGAGATCGTCGCGCTGTCCGAAGACAAAGAGCTGGTGGTCCGTGAGCTGGCGCTCCGTGCGGCCACGCCCTACGCCACCGACAAGGCCAAGCGCAAGATTGTCCTCAAGATGCTCTACGGAGCGCTCGGTGATCCTGATGTGATCCTGCGCCGCTCCTCAGCGATGGCCCTTCACGACACAAAGGATCCCAAGGTCCTCACCAAGCTCATGGAGGCCTCCTCCGACCAGGACTCGCAGGTGCGTATCACCGTCGTAAAAGGGGCGATCGCGCTACAGGACGAGCAGGGTGACAAGGTCCTCCTGAGCCTCATCGACGATCCGGATGACAAGGTCAAGCTTGCGGTGGTCAAGGCCATCGGCATCCGAGGAATCAAGGAGGCCATGGAGAAGCTCAAGTTCCGGGTGAACCACCGAAACCTGGA
>CAYOTU010000308.1:0-4855 GCA_964406905.1 uncultured Myxococcales bacterium
CCCGGGAATTAGATGCAATCCCCCTGCGTGGGCTATCCATGCCCGTTGCGCGTGCGTCAGGTTTGCTTTACTATTCACCTCGAATTGAGCGGGTGTTCCTCGAAAGACGGAGGGTCTGATGGCCAGGTATCTCATCGTGGTCTTGTCCATAGCGGCGATTGCAGCGGCGTGCGGCGGCGAGAAGAAGAAGGGCGGCGCAGGCGGCGGGGAGGATTGGCCCGCTGCGATGAATACCTTTGTTGACCCCATCGACGGCAACATCAAGGATGGGCAGAAGGCTGAGCTCTCACTGGTGAACAACACCGGCAAGGAGTGGCAGTATAGCTGGGGGACCAAGGGGCTCTGCAAGGGCAAGCTGATCAAGAGGAAGGACGAGCCCTTCGCTGTGAAGTACCTGGGGGCGGAGGTTCTGGAGGACTGCAGCGAGGAGATCACCGTCACGATCACCGGCAGCGGCAAGAGCCTGTCCAAGACCTTCTTCATCACCACCGCGGGAAATCCGGATCTGGCCGGCATCGAGTTGGATCCCCAGGACAAGAGCAACTGGAAGTTCATCAACGACTTCGACGAGACCCTCAAGCCCAAAGAAATCGAGTGCAAGACCAAGGTCAAGCGCAAGGTCGAGGACGACGAGGGCAACATGAAGGAAATAGAGGAGATTGAAACCACAGTGGTGGAAGGGATGACCGTCAACAAGCTCGGCGGCCACTTCAACTCCTGGGGATACGAGTTCGGCATCTGCAAGTTCGTGGATCCGCCGGACGGCGAGGGCAACGATGGCGTCCTGGCCCTTGAGTACTATCTGCCCCAGCTCAACTCCTATTGCGGCTACGCGGATCACCTCTTGACCGGCGAGGACTGCCTTGCCGAACCCTTTGATATCTTCGACTACGAGTTCATTACCTTCAAGCTCAAGTCCGGCGACGGCGCAGCCCATTGGCCTGTCTTCGAGATCGTGGGCTGGGCCGAGTTCGCTGACGCGCACCAGGGTGCGTGGGAGGCCTCCAAGCCCCTCTTGGCGCCCGCGGACGAGTGGCAGCGTTACGAACTGGACGTGATGACCCTCATCAAGGACCCCAAGGTGATCGACCCCACCGAGATCAAGTCCATCGGTTTCCGGATCAACCAGACTGAAAAGCTCAAGGACGGCACCAAGGTGCTCAACGGCAACGAGGGCCTCATCCTCATCGAGGATCTGGCTTTGATCCGAAAGGCCGACGACTCCTGAACTTCATCCTGCCCCCGATTTATCAGGTGAAACATGTCTGAGACGACGAGCAGAGGCTATCCGTTCGAAGAGATCGAGACCGCGTGGCAGGACCGGTGGGACGCTGAAGGCACCTTCCGCGCGGTAGCCGGAGGCGAGCGGAAGAAGTACTACGTGCTGGTCATGTTTCCGTACCCCTCGGGGCGCATTCACATGGGCCACGTACGGAACTACGCGATCGGCGACGCGGTGAACCGGTACAAGCGCATGCAGGGATTCAACGTCCTGCATCCCTTCGGCTGGGACTCGCTGGGCATGCCCGCTGAGACCGCTGCCCTGGAGAGGAAGATCCCGCCCGCCATATGGACCTGGGCGAATATCGATACCATGAGGACGCAGATTCGTCGCCTGGGCTTCGGCTACGACTGGGACCGGGAGTTGGCCACCTGCGACCCCGACTACTACAAATGGGAGCAGAAGTTCTTCATCGAGGCCTGGCGCCGGGGACTGGCCTACCGCAAGACCGCGCTCGTCAACTGGTGCGACGAGCACGGCGTCCTGGCCAACGAGCAGGCCGAGGGCGGCATTTGCTGGCGGTGCGGGAGCGAGGTGCGGCAGAAGGAGATGCCCGCCTGGTTCTTCAAGATTACCGCGTACGCGGAGGAGCTCCTCGAAGGGCTCCGGACCCTGGAGGACGGCTGGCCCGAGGGGGTCCTGACCCAGCAACGGAACTGGATCGGCAAGAGCCACGGCTCATGGCTGGAGTTCCCCATCAAGGGCTTGCAGCGGTCCTTGGGGGTCTTCACCACCCGTCCGGACACCCTCTTCGGCGTTACCTTCATGAGCATCGCCGCGGAGCACCCCTGGCTGGAGGAACTCTCCCGGGGTACGGGCCGTGAGGAGGCCGTGCAGGAGTTTGTCGCGCGTACAGCGCGTCTCAAGGCTGCGAAGAAGGCCGAGGGGGACCTTGACAAGGAGGGGGTCTTCACCGGCGCGTGGGCGATTCATCCCCTCACCGGGGCCGAGATTCCCATCTATGCCGCCAACTTCGTCCTCATGGAGTACGGCTCCGGCGCGGTCATGGCCGTTCCGGGACACGACCAGCGGGATTTTGAATTTGCGCGCAAGTACGACATCCCTGTGCGAGTGGTAATCCAGCCCCCTGACCAGCCGGATCTTGACGGCGAGACCATGGAAGAGGCCTGGACCGGCGAGGGTGCCCTGGTGAACAGCGCGGAGTTTAATGGACTCCCCAACCGCAAGGCCATGTTCGCGATCACGGACGTCCTGACTGCCAAGGGCAAGGGCCGCCGCACGGTCCAGTACCGCCTGCGGGACTGGGGCATCTCCAGGCAGCGCTACTGGGGCGCGCCGATACCCATGATCCATTGCGACAAGTGCGGCGTTGTGCCGGTCCCCGAGGCCGACCTGCCGGTGCGTCTTCCCGAGGACGTTGAGATAACAGGCAAGGAGTCGCCTCTGCTCTCAATGGAGTCCTTCTTGAAGGTGGACTGCCCCGAGTGCGGTGGGCCGGCGCGTCGGGAGACCGACACCATGGACACCTTCGTGGAGTCTTCCTGGTATCAGTTCCGCTACACGAGCGCCACCAACGACGAGAGTGCTTTTGATTCAAAGGAGATCGGCTATTGGGCGCCCGTGGACCAGTACATCGGTGGCGTGGAGCATGCGGTGATGCACCTGCTCTACGCGCGTTTCTTCACCAAGATGCTCAGGGACATGGGCTATCTGTCGGTGGACGAGCCCTTCAAGCGACTTCTCACCCAGGGCATGGTCTGTATGGAGACCTGCTACACCGAGGTCCCGCTGGAAGAAGGGGAGGGGCTGCGCAAGCTGTATCACATCCCCGAGGAAGTAATGGATATGGACGGGACAAGGGTCCTGGTAGCCGACCCTTCGGTGGAGGTTATGGTCGGACCCGTGGAGAAGATGTCCAAGTCCAAGAAGAACGTGGTGGATCCGGACGCGATCATCGCCCGCTACGGTGCGGATACGGCCCGGTTCTTTATCATGTCCGACTCGGGCCCCCGGGACAACCTGATGTGGAGCGAGCAGGGCGTCAACGGCGCCTGGCGATTCCTGGACCGGGTCTGGCGGTTCGTGACGGACAACCTCGACGCGCTCAGGAGCGCAAATCTCGAACTCCTGGGCTCTGTCTCCAGCGGCACCAGCGGTCCCGCCAAGGACCTGCGCAGGGTCACCCACCGGACGATCAAGGCCGTGAGCCATGACATGGATAACTTCGGTTTCAACACCGCTGAGGCCCGGATGAGGGAGCTGTCCAACGCGCTGTACAAGGCAGCAGCGCAAGAGGATAGCCCCGACATGAAGGCAGCGATGTGTGAGGCGACAGAGTCCCTGCTTCTCCTCCTTGCCCCGATCTGTCCCCACATCTCCGAGGAGCTGTGGGCGCGCCTGGGCCACGATGTCCAGACCATCGATACCCCTTGGCCGACCTTTGACGAGGCCTTTTGCGTGGACGATACCTTCGAGATGGCCGTGACGGTCAACGGCAAGGTCCGTGTCAGGCTCACAGTGGCAAGGAATGCAAGCAGGGAAGAGGTCGAGAAGCTCGCCTTGGGACACGAGAGGGTCCGCAACGCGATCGGCGACAAGACCGTCCGCAAGGTCATAGTCGTGCCCGGCCGGCTCGTGAATCTGGTTGTGGGGTGACAAACCTCTGCGAAGGCGTGGACAGGTAGAACCGATCCGGATACAATACGCACGCTTGAATTTGCATGTACATGAGAGGTTTGCGATGCGTGGTCGAAGCTTGATTTTGTTGGCCCTGGCCGTTGTTGCTGTCGCTTGCGGGAGCAACGGCAGCAGCCTGCCCGTGGATGGGGACTCCTGCGATAACCCCATGAGCCTTAAGTGCGGTGAGAATGTCGGAGGTCTGGAGGCCGTGTTGTTCTGCAACACGGAGGGGACCTATAAGGTTCACGATACGTGCCAGGGCTCCTGCGGGAAGAGCACGGATGGGGTCCCCATGTGCATCGGTGAGGCCCAGGACATTGTCGGGGAAGACACGCTGGCGGTGGACACGGTGGATGACCTCGGCGATGAGGACACGCTCCAGGATATTGTCCTTGACAGCCCCTACATCATCCCCGACGGGACGACCTTTCCGGATTTGAAACCCGACGTGGTGCCGCCCAGCATTGTCAGCACTGACCCCGCAGACGGCGAGGGTGGGGTGGCTGTGCCCTTTGAGATTCGGATCACGTTTTCAGAGCCCCTCTACGAGGTGACCGTGGGCAGCCAGACCGTGATCGTGACCGCGGCGGGCGGCAAGAAGATCGAGGGCGATTACGTGTTGGAAGGGGAGGGGGAGATCGTAGTTTTCACGCCCACCTCGCCGGTGTTCCACTCCAGCCCCTACAAGGTCACCGTGGGGCCGATGCTCTCCGACCCAGCGGGGAACAAGTACGGCACAGAGACCTGGTTCAGCTTCTTCACCGGGCCCCATCCGGATGTGGCTGAGTACGCTACCCTGGCCGCAACCTACTCCCCGGTGATCTACGGCGCGACCACGCCGGGCTATGCAAAGTACGACTACCCGACCCGGTTCGACGCGGACGACGACTGGAACGGTGAAGACACGGTCTCCTACATGCAGACCGACGTGCA
>CAYOTU010000309.1:0-4835 GCA_964406905.1 uncultured Myxococcales bacterium
ACTATTCAACTCCGAGGTCGGCACAAGATGGGGGTGGAGTCCGAGACGACGGCCAAAGGCCGGCGCCTTGGACGGAATCCTGAGGGAGCGAAGCGAGTCGAAGGGCGGGTGCGTTCATAGCCCCACACGAACGTGGCCGCGGCATCATGTGGTTCCTTTTCCCTATTCTTGGGGGCAGGATACGGGGTCGCTGGACACGGGGTCGGGCATCCCCACTTGATGGTCCGAGACAAATCTGAGCGCCAGCGCTGCTTGCGAGGGTTCGCGCGCGTTCCCTGCCACGGTCGCAGGCTCCCGGCTGGGATTTGTCCATCCCCCTGGAGCTACTCGCAGCCGTGGGTGACCTCTGCGAAACCCGCGTAGCCGGGGCTGCCGCCACTGGCCGCTGGGCCTGCTGCACCGGCGAAGCCGGGGGAGACCAGGGAATCGTCGCCCACGGTGATCGAGGTCGTGCCGAGGCAGACGATGCCCACGGAAGGTCCGCCGTCGCCGCCTGAACCCTCGCCGCCGTTGCCGCCGTCGCCGCCCTCGCCGCCGATGCCGCCCTCGCCCTCGTCCTCAATCCCCGCGTTGCCGCCTCCCATGCCGTCACCGCTGTTGCCGCCGTTGCCTTTCTTTCCCCCCTTTCCGCCGCTGCCGCCGTTTCCGGCGAAGACCACGCAGGATTCGAGGGCCACCGTGGAGTCCACGACATAAAGGCCGAAGGAGCCGCCTCCGCCTGTGCCCGCGGTGCCCGCGGTGCCCTTGCATCCGCCGCCGCCGCCGCCGCCGCCGCCCGCGCCCCAGACCGGGCAGACCCACTTGGTCTCGGTGCCGCCGCCGCCACCACCGCCGCCGCCGCCCCTGCCGTGGGTGCCGTCAGTACCCGGCGCACCGTTTGCTGGGGCGTACCCCGTGACTTCCAGGATTCCGCCCCAGGACGCGGTGATGCCATCCACACCGTCCGCGCCGTCCGCGCCCATTCCTCCATTTCCGCCGTTACCCTCCACGCCGCCTGCCGCGCCGGCGCTGCCGCCGCCGTTCACGCCGGGGGAGCCCTGGTTACCGATCTTCTCGTCTTCGCCGCCGCCGCCGCCCGCACCACCGGTCTGGCCGCAAGGGCTGCTGCCACCCGCGCCGCCCTGGGGCTGCGGGCAATGCTGGCCGCACCCGGTGCCGCCGAACTTGCAGGAACTCTCGCCCGTCGAACCGTCCAGTCCTGGCTGGCCGTTCGCGCCGTTCGCACCTGTGAGCCCTGCACCCGCGTTTCCGGTCTGGAAGGTGCAGTGGGAGAATAACACCTCGCAGCCCTGGAGGACCCCCGTGGTGACGTTGGCCCCTGCGGAGAGATCGTCCGCGGACTGGAACAGGAAGCCCTGGACTTCGATCTCCACCTGGCCATCGCAAGTCAGCGGTGTAGCGGTCAGCCCTACGGTGGTCGTGAAGTTCAGGTTGCGAGCCCAGCCCTGGTCTGGCTCGTAGCCGCCGTAGAGGTTTACGCCGGAGACCAGGGACAGGTCCTCCGTGTAGAAGCCCTCGCCCACGTAGATCTGGTTCTTCCCAGCGTCCAGCGCTGCCTGTATCCCCGCGGCGATTGTCTGGAAGGGCATATCCATGGTTCCGTCGGCTGTCCCATCATTTCCGTCGTCGGTGTCCACGAAGATTGCAGCGTCCGGGATGCCGTCGATGCCATCGCAGTTCGCGTCAAACGCGTCGGGATCCGGGATGTCCTCGACCGTAGCCCCCTCGAAAGAATCGCAGTCCTGAGGGACCCCGCCCAGGCAGTTCTGGACCGTATGCGCACAGACGCCGAGGCCACAGGAGGTGGTCCCCAGGGCCTCGTCGGTCTGGCCGTCGCAGTCGTTGTCGAAGCCGTCGCAGACCTCGTCCCCGGCCGCTTCGTCGCCCACGCAGGCCATGTCTAGGACGTTCTCCGTAGAGCACTCCCAAATCCCGAACTCGCAGAGGTCCGGGTCTGGGCCGTCGCAGGGCTGGCCCAGGTTGGGCCAGAGGTCGTCGGTCTCGCCGTTGCAGTTGTTGTCCAGGCCGTCGCAGAGCTCCGCGCTGGCCCCCTCGGTTGGGTTGCAGTAGGGCTTCTGGCCGTTTTCGCAGGCCGGGGTCTCGTGCTCGCAGACGCCCTTACCGCAGACCTGGACACCCAGGTCTTCGTCGGTGAAGCCGTTGCAGTCGTCGTCCTTGTTGTTGCAGGTCTCGAACTCGGGAAGCTCCGCGTCACAGTCTATGACGCCGTCCACGCACTCAGCGACCCCGGTGCAGACTCCGGCCTCGCTGGTGGCCAAGCAGGTGGTCTGCGCGCCCGCGTGGATGTCCAGGCAGGGACATGGACCAGCGCTCCAGGTACACATCTTCGTGGGGGTCGGGATCCCTAGCGTCACTGCCTGCTTGCAGTCGTACGCGCTGGGGCAGTCGTCGCCTGTCTGGCAGGGGCGGGCGCAGAAGCCCATTCCTCCCGGGGCCTCGATGCAGGTCCCGGTCTCCTCGGCCCAGGAGTCATAGCAGTCGTCATTTGTGACGCAGGGCCGGCAAAGGATCCAGGCGGGCTGGAGGCAGAGACCCGGGTAGTACATCCCGGTCTTCGGGTAACAGATCCAGTCCTCGACGCCGCAGTCTTCGGTGCAGGGAACCGAGCATTGGTAGCCGTCTGGGGTCGGCACGCATGGCCCGTACTCGCAGTCGCTGTCGTCTTCGCATGGTCCCCCGGGGAGATTGACCGGGGGCGCGTCAGGCTGAATATCCTGCGGGGGTGTGTCCGGCGCAGTATCCGGCGGCGATGCAGTATCCACCGGGGTGATGTCCGGGGTTCCGGCAGCGTCGTCGCTGCTGTCCCACTCGCCGCTTACCTCGATCGAGCTGTGGGTACCGTCTGTCGTACCACACGCGACCAGGGCCGCTATCATGCAGAGCGCAAGGAAAGTCCGGACCATCTGTCCCTCCTTGGAGCCTCGTCCATTGGGCAAATATCATATCAGACCGTTGCGGGTAACCCAAGACTGGCTGTGACGACAGTCTACCGGAATTTGATCCCCAGGGATATTTCCCGGGCGAAGATCTCGTTCCGGGCCTTTGCGGTGACATCGATTTCGGGACCCGGCAGGCCGAGGCCGCCGGGGCGTCCCTTGCGGCCGGGCCGCCCAGGCGAGCCAGGCATTCCGTCCACGCCCTCCTTTTCTCCAGGGCTGGTGCCGCCGCGGCCACCCCAGCCACCGTTGCTGCCGTGGCCGCCACGGCCACCACGGCCGCCTGGGTTGGAGAACCGGAGCCATTGGGTCAGCTCCGGATGAGCGTCGTCGTAGATCACGTGGACGATCCCGCCCTGGCCGCCGTCGCCGCCGTCGCCGCCGTCGCCGCCGTCGCCGCCGTCGCCGCCGTCGCCGGGTTGCATCGCGGCGACGTTGTTACCGCCGTCGCCGCCGTTGCCGCCGCGTCCCCCGAGACCGCCGGGCCCACCATCGCCGCCTTCCACGGAGATGACGAAGCCTTCGGACGCGCCGGCCTCGATCAGGTGATACGCAGGTGCAGCCTCAGGATCGTCGAGGCGTGTGATCCGCAGGAGGACCACGAGGCGGTGCCACCGGGTGGTGATCATGCCTACCGCGATCTCGATCTCATGGCCAGCGGTGCCCTCCGTACCCCCAGCTCCCATCGCGCCCACGCCGCCCGGATGGCCGTTTTTCGCAGCGCCGTCTCCCGACGCGTCCGCACCGATGACGCCTTCCTCGCCGTCAGCGCCTTTGTCGCCGGTTGTTCCTGGTTTTCCGCGAAGGATTATCTCGGACTCGCAGTCGTAGCGAGGGGTCATGGCGAGGGTGGCCTCGAGGCCCGGATCCCGCCGGAACGAGACCTGGATCTCCAGGGGCTGCTGGAGGGTGGCGAGGGGATCGTGGTCTACCACGAAGCCCTCAGAGTCCACCGCGCCTCCGAGCGCGGAGAAGGAGAACTCATCAAGGGGGACGGTTTCCTCCTGGGACTCCCCCTTCTTGGCCGTGCGGTACCGGTCCCCTTCGGATGTCGTGATCTCGACGTTGAGTTGGAACGGTCGCCCGACGCAATAGGTCGGTCCGGTCCATGCGTACAACTTGATGTCGGTGAACTTTGCCCGGCTCAAATCCAGTGGCGTGGGACAGCCAGGCAGGAAGACGAGCGCTAGGG
Organism: uncultured Myxococcales bacterium; assembly: GCA_964406905.1. Classification (GTDB taxonomy): domain Bacteria; phylum Myxococcota_A; class UBA9042; order CAIXZC01; family CAIXZC01; genus CAZNWW01. The sequence goes on from CAYOTU010000309.1 coordinate 4,150, forward strand.
TGATTGGGATCCAGGAACGCAAGGGCGGCCTCGACTCAGGCGCCGGGTATGGGGACCGGGGGCGGCGCGGGGGTCGCGGCGCGGGACGCCTTACGATTGGACTCCATGACGCTATTTCCCTCGAAGACGCCGCCTTTCTCCACGGAGAGAGTCGGGGTAAAGATGTTGCCCACCAAGTGAGCGGTCGAGTGGATCTCCAGGCAGTTGGGGGCCTTGACGTTGCCGATCAATTCCCCCTGGAGAACCACAGAGGCAACGGTCAACTCGGCCTTCACCAGAGCGCCGTCACCTATGATTAGCGTGCCGTCGGAGAAGATCTCCCCCGAGAACTTCCCGTCGATGCGGATCGCTCCCTCGAAGGTCAGCTTTCCCTCGAATTCGCTTCCCCGTCCCAGGACAGCGATGATGTCCTTCTGATCGATGCTCTGAAGAATGCTCTGACCCGACATATCGTCCTCCCCCCTCTGTCCGGGGATGTTATCGATCAGCGAAGTTAGCCGGGTCTTGTCTCCAAGTCAAGGTGCCGCTACCGAGCAATCCGCGCTGTAGAGGTTTTTCGAGCCCCCCCGGTTTCGATCCCAGCCGGGAGCCTGCGACCGTGGCGCGTTCCGTCTCCCGTTGTGCCCGTCTCCCGAGCCCGAGTCCCCAGGTCCGTTGCCGTGTGATGGGGATTTCCTGTGGGAGGG
>CAYOTU010000310.1:0-4787 GCA_964406905.1 uncultured Myxococcales bacterium
CATCGTCCGCGCGTCCATGACAGCCCTCTGTGCGGGCCCCGAGGTGAATGACCGCCAGCGGGAACTGGCCGTCCAGATCTTCCGCTCCATCGGCGAGGTTGTCCAACTCGATGAGCGCCACCTCAACGCGGCCACGGGCCTCGCCGGCTGCGGCCCGGCCTTTGCATTCCGGATCATCGAGAGCCTCGCAGAGGGAGGGATCAAGATGGGCCTTCCCCGGGAAATCTCCCGGCGCATGGCCGCACAGGTGCTTCGGGGCGCAGGCCAGATGGTTCTGGACACGGGACGGCATCCGGCCTATTTGAAGGATACGGTGCTGAGCCCCGGGGGCTGCACCATCGACGGCATGGCCCGCCTCGAGGAGGGTGGCCTCCCCATCGCCCTCATTAAGGCGGTGGAGACATCCACCCTCAAGGCCGGCCTCCTTTATACAGACGATAACGAGTAGTCGGGGCGCCGCTGGCACCCCGGAAGGCAGGATCCGATGCTGTATTGGACGAGACTGGTAGCGGTCGCCGCGGCCCTCCTGGCCGTGGTCGCGTGTTCTGCGCCTGCGGGCAAGGGTGCCTTCGACCACCCCGTCGGCCTCAGCTTGAAGGGCACTGACAACGGGCCTGATGGGGACGTCGAGGAGGGACGCACCCTCCTCGAAAAGGGCGACTATGACGCGGCCCTCGCTGTGCTCCTCAAAGCACGGAAGCGCCACAAGGACGCGCCCGAAGTCCACTTCCTCCTGGCGGAGGTCCAGTATGCCATGGGCCAGTGCCTCAAGGGGGCGGCCCATCTGGCGCGGGTCGGCGACGATGGTGAACTGGGCGACTGGGCACAGGCCCTGGCGGGCAAGTGGCTGCGGGAGATCGCTGACGGCTCTGTCCGCTGCGCACCGAAGCAACGCGCAGCGGCCGCTGTCCGGCTTCTGGATCTCCATCCATCCATCGAGAACAGCGACTTGCGGGACCGCCTGGCCACGCTCCTGGCTGTCCGTGCCCGGGAGCTGGAGCGGTCGGGACGCTGCAACCACGCCGTCGCACTGCTCGACCGAACCGACAAACTCGCAGGCGAACGCCGGGGGGACGTATTGCTTCGGGGCCGCTGCCTCCTGCACCGGGGCCGGCACGAGGAGCTCATTGCCCTGGCCTCGAACCTCCTGGACCGCCAACCCCCAGACGAGGCTGTTGTGGTTTCCCTGGCCGCGTTGGCGGAGGAGGCCTTCCGCCACGAGACATCGATTGCACTCTGGACGATGCTGCGTGATCGGGGCCTCTCCGCCGACGCCGCCGCTATGGCCCTGGGTCGCCTCCAACTCAAGGCTCACCATCCCGAGGACGCAATGGCCTCATGGCGGATCTACGTTGACAATGGTGCGAATGACGCGGCCCGCCTCTCTCGGGCCATGGAGGCTGCGCGCCACCTCGGCGACTTCGATCGGGTTGATGACGCGGTAGCCCTCCTTGACGAGTGCCTGTCCCTGCACCCCGACGACCGGGATGCTGTGCGGCTGCGGGCGAGCCTCCTCTGGCGCTCGAATCGCCGCGACGATGCGGTGGCCTCCCTCGATGCATGGCTGGCTCGAGCCCCGGAACCTTCCGCGGCCCTCGAAAGCGCGCTGGAGCTCCTGGCCGCGTGGGAGGGCTGGACCGAGGGAATCAGGCTGCTCTCCCGTTTACGCAGGGACGGCGACGGGGTCTTCCCCGCTGACGTCGCGGCCACGGCCCTCCTCTACTCGGGCCTCTTCCGCACCAAGCTTGGAGATCTGGAACCAGCGGCAAACAACTTCGACAGGTTCCTGAAGGTGGAGGGTAACGTCGGTCGGGCACGGGCTCGCATAGGCGCCCTCATCCTGACGGCCGGTGACCCAGCCCGCGCCCTTCCCTGGCTCGTGGCCGCGTTCACAAAGGATCCCCGCTGGCCTGCCGCTGCCCCGCATCTGGCCACCGCATACCACACGCTGGACCTCGGCGACCGGATCCCCGGAGTCTTCGATGAGTACGTGAAGCGCAGCGCGGACAAGGGCACGGCGTGGGCCGCAGTGGCCACCTGGTGGTTCGGGGTGGGCCGCCTCGATGAGGCCATGGCTGCGAGCACTCGGGCCATCGCGCTGGTTGCGGAAGCGCGGCCCTCGCTCTTGCTCCTCCACGCCCGCCTGCTCCTCACCACCGACAGGGACCAGGAGGAGGCTTTCCCCCTCCTCGAGGCCGCGGCCGCTCAAATCCCCGCACGCGATCTCGTGGAGATCTGGCGGCTGGTGTCGCAGCGCACCGGTCGGCATGCGAGCTGTGTCCGGGCCGCTGTGCTCCGGCGCACCGAGGCCCGCATCGGTGTCTCCCCTGACGGCCACCGCGCCCTGCTCCTCTCCGCTACGGGTGCGGAGGGAACCTTCCCGCTTGACCTCGAAGCAGAGCTGAACGATCTCCTGGGCTGCGATCGGGGCGGAGTGGACGCACGAATAGAGGCCTACCTCGCCGAGTCCCAGGACGACGCTGACATGGCAATGGCCACCACCCTGATCCGTGTCCTCCTGGCCGCGTCCTACCCTGATCGGGCTGCGGACCTGGCCCGGAGGTACCCCACGATCCCCATCCAGGCCCCGGGGTCGGAGTTGCACCTCATCGAGGTTCTCCTCCCTCGTGACAAGGCTCTGGCGCTGGCTCGGCTGGAACGCTTCGCTGCCTCCCCAGTCGCGCCGGAAATCCGCCTTGAGGGTGCGGCTGTGTTCCTGGCTGCGGACGAGCCCAAGGCCGCCGAGGTCATCCTGGGCGAAAACTGGGACGACCTCGACGACGCGCTAGTCTGCCAGGCTGAACGGCTCCGGGTGGAGGCCCGCCTGACCTCGGGTCATGAAGACGAGGCGATGGACCTTGGCCGCACCCTGGCGTTCCGCTGTAACGCCCGGCCCGACGAGATCCTGGAGGCCCTGAACCTTCTGGTGGACAGCGGCCCGGCAGCGGACGCTTTCGATCTGGCAGTGGGGCTGCTGGACCGACTGCAGACACCCGAACGAGTTCGTCAGATCGTGGTGGCCGCTGTACGCGCCGGACGCCGCGCCGGTCTAAGCCTTGACGTAGTCGGCAAACGCCTGGCGAAGGCTTCGAAGGGGTGGAAGGGAGAGGTCGAGGTCGCCGGAGTCCTGGCCGCCACGGGACATTCCCCGGCAGCGGCGAAGCTCCTCGAAGCCGCGTGGCGACGCAACCCCCGAGAGGGCGTCATCCTCAAGCGACTGCTGAACCTCCACCGAATGTCCCGTCTCTCGGGACGGCCCGGTGCCCTCTCCAGGTCCCGAATCGTCGAGATGTGCAAGCAGCACATCATGGCCAACGAACGCTCCGAGGAATCGGTGATGACCATCCTCGCCACCCTCGACAGCTTGGCCCTCACCGACATCGCGTTCGAACTGGCGGACCGCTTCGTGGACAAGGACACGTCCAACTCCGGCCTCCTCCTGCTGAGGGCATCCCTGGCCCTCACAGCGGGGCACGGCGACGAGGCAGCGGCCTTCCTCGAGCAGGCGGCCACTGTGACATCGGACCTGGGCGGCCTGGTGGAGTCCGCAACGGGGCTGCTAGGGCGTTACGGACGCCACGAGGACGTACTTCGAATCATCGAGAAGGGCCTTGAGCTGCATCCGGAAAACCCAGATCTGATCATGAGACTGGCTTGGCGTCTCTCCATCGGTCCGGCCCCGGACTGGGACCGCGTTGCGGGCCTGGTGGCTGGGGTGGTCCGGCGGATCCCGGCCCACCTGGAGCGGGGTACGCGAATCCTCCTAGGCGGGAACCGCTTCGACCTTGCGATCCCGATCCTGAAGGAGATCCAAAACAGTACGGACGATCGGGCCTCGTGGACCGCTACCCGTATCCTGCTCATCCACGCGGCCGACACCGGCGCTCACCAACAGGTTCGGGCCGTAGTCGCTGCCTACGCGGGCCGCAAGAACCCCGCGTTCCGGCTTCAGTCCCTGGCGGATCTCCTCTTCGAGCATGGCTACCTCCTGGAGGGGCTGACCCTCCTCGATGAGCAAGGCGGCAAAAATCCCGATAACGTGGCCGGGATCCTTTGGGCCATTAAATTGATCCAGGCCGGGCGCACCCGGGAGGGCTTGGCCATCATCGATAACTTCTTCGAGATGGTGGTCCTCAGGTATCGGAAACTCGGGAGAAAACCCGTGATGACGCCGAAGCTTCATAAGCTCTTCGACAGCGTCAACAACTTCCTCTGGGACAAGGGGCTTACGAATTCGGCCGGCCCGATGCTCGATCGGGCTCTGGAAGCCTACCCCGAGGACGCAGCCCTCATCGAACGGCGCTGCCGCAGCCTCCTGGCAGACCCCGAGGGCTCCATGGACCAGGCCCTCGTGCTGTTCCGGCGTCTCCTGGACCTGAAGGGCAAGCCAGCGTCCCCGGCCAGGCGCACCCTGGTACACCACTTGGCCGCGCGCGGCCTCGGCGCGCAGGCCGCAGACATCATGCAGGACGCGTTCGACCCGGCCCGTCCCGCCTGGTGGACACCCATGCTCCTGGAACTCCTCGCGGTCCAAGACCAATCCAAGCTCCTGACGCGCACCGTGGATCAGCTTGCATCGCGGCCAGCACCGACAGCGGCGCTTCTCATCGAGTCGGGCGCAGCCCTTCTGGCTCGGGGGCACCCGAACATGGCCCGGCTCCTGGTGCGCCAGGCCATCCTCCGCACTCACCGGCAGAGCATCGCCGCTACGTTGACCCCGAAGGCGACCTCCTTCTCACGCCTGGGAGACAAGCTCCAGACCGCACCGCCGAACGAACTGAAGATCA
>CAYOTU010000311.1:0-4752 GCA_964406905.1 uncultured Myxococcales bacterium
GGGTCTGTCCGCTTCATGCCCGCACATGCCACGACGAGGCCCTCGCGCATCCAAAACCTCGAAGCCGAGGTCGTTGACACCCAGACTCCCTCCTCCGATACTCGCCGTGGAGGCCTGAAACCGAGATGAAACTTCCTATCCACGGGTCCATACACCCGGGAACACCTCGACGGCGAGTGGCTCTATTCTCGGTGAGTTGGTAAGATCACGTCGGAGAACTGGAGAGTATCGTGAAGAGTTTGGAGGGGACCATGAGAGCCTTGGGGATTCGTTGGGCGGCGTTGATTGGTCTGGCGTTGGTTTGTGCGGTCGGGGGCTGCGACCGCGGCGGTACCGGGGAAGAGGAGAGCGGGTGCACAGCGGACGCGGATTGCCCGGAGGGCGTCTGCAACGAGGGCGCCTGCGTAGAATGTGCCGAGGACGGGGACTGCGAGTCCGGGATCTGTGACGTGGCCGCTGGGACGTGCATCGAGTGCGTCGAGGACGCGCAATGTGCGACGGGCGCGGAGTGCGAGCTGGCGGTCTGCATCGACGGGGAGTGCTCCGTAGAGATCGTCCCGGGCTGCGGGCAGTCCGCAGACGCGGACGAGGACGGGTGGAGCGAGGACGAGGGCGACTGTGACGATAACGATCCGGATGTGAACCCTGGGGCGGAAGAGGCCTGCAACGGGAAGGACGACGACTGCGACGGCGAGGTCGACGAGGGCTGCGACCCGGCGCTCTGCGTCGAGAACGACGACTGCGGCGAGGGCGAGTTCTGCAAGCTGGAGGCCTGCGACGACCCGAAAGGGCTCTGTGAGCCCAGGCCTGAGGGGTGCGACAAGGTGTACCTGCCCGTGTGCGGCTGCGACAGCCAGACCTGGGGGAACGAGTGTGAGGCCTGGATGAGTGGGGTTTCGGTGGACTACGAGGGCGAGTGCGAGGTAGCGCCTCTTCCCTGCGAGGAGAACGGGGACTGCGGGGCCGGCGCGTGGTGCATCAAGGCGGCCGGGGACTGCGAGGGCGAGGGCCAGTGTGTGCCCCTACCCGGCGGCGACTGTCCCGCTGTCTGGATGCCGGTGTGCGGCTGCGACGGCGTGACCTACGGGAACGACTGCGAGGCTGCGTCCGCGGGGGTCAACGTGGACTTCGAGGGGGAGTGCGAGGTCATGCCCCCGATCTGCGAGACGGACGGAGACTGCGACGAGGGCGCATACTGCGCAAAGGATGTCGGAGAGTGCGAGGGCGTCGGGATCTGCGAGGAGAAGCCCATGGGCTGTGGCGACGTCTGGGACCCGGTCTGCGGCTGCGACGGCGAGACCTACGGCAACGGCTGCGAGGCCGCGGCCGCGGGGGTGTCCGTGGACTACGATGGAGAGTGCGGCGTCGAGGAGGGCTGCTGGGCCGACGACATGTGCGCGCCCGGGGAGTTCTGCTTCTACCCCGGGTGCGGCGCGAAGTCGGGAGACTGCATTGAGATCCCCCAGATCTGTCCGGCCGTGTGGGATCCCGTCTGCGGCTGTGACGGCGAGACGTATGGGAACCTGTGTACGTTGATGGCCGCGGGGCAGTCCATGGATTACGAGGGGGAGTGCGCGCCATAGGCGCGGCCGGTCACAAAACCAGAACGTTATAAACTCGCTCGGAAAGAAACTCGCTCGGTAAACTCGCTCGGGACGGGTAAACTCGCTCGGGACGGGGGAGGCTGTTCCTTACGGTGACAAGAAATTCATGGACCACAGGGAGAAGTTCCTGCGGGCGACCATGAGGAGGATCGTAGAGAAGGGTCGGCGCAAAAATAAGTTGTGCGTTTTCGGTGAGGACCGGGCGGCGAGGTCAAGGCGCGGTAACGCAGGCGTAACACCGACATCCACGCCGTCGACGAACGCACTGAAGACCTCGAACTCACTGGACTGGTAACCACCATTGCGCTGGATGACCCTGTGTTCATGCGCCCAAGTGCGTTCCCCGTCCCGAACGTGTTCTCCCCAAGTGCGTTCCCCGTCCCGAACGTGTTCTCCACCCTGTGTTCATGCGCCCAAGTGCGTTCCCCGTCCCGAACGTGTTCCCCCCGAACGTGTTCCCCTGGTGACGAGGGGATGGCGTCTGACCCCAACGACTATGGTAGACTGCTCCAGAACAGCCTCGAGAAGGGGGGCTTATGAGGGTAGCCTCTGACATCCCAGGGGATGCCGCCGGGTCATCATGACGGAAAAACGCAGCAAGACGCAGGAGTTGTCTGTCCTCAACGGGATCGGCACCGGTGCGATCCTTGAGAGCATCTCCGACGGGGTCTTCACGGTGGACGATGCCTGGCGGGTCACGTCCTTCAACCGGGCCGCCGAGCAGATAACGGGCGTCTCCCGCGACGAGGCCATCGGCCGGCGCTGCTCTGAGGTCTTCCGCTCCAGCATGTGCGAGACCGGCTGCGCGCTTCGGCGCACCATGGACACCGGCGCGACCGTGGTGAACCAAGTAGCGTTCATCATCGACGCGTCCGGGAGGCGGATCCCGGTCAGCGTCTCCACCGCCCTGCTCCGGGACGCGCAGGGGGCGTTGCTGGGGGGCGCCGAGACCTTCCGCGACCTGAGCCTCGTCGAGGAGCTTCGCAAGGAGGCCCGGGGCCGGTTCCAGGTGGGCGACATCCTGAGCCGCAGCCCGTCGATGCGTCGGGTGCTGGAGATGCTCCCCCGGATCGGCGAGAGCGAGAGCACGATCCTGCTGCAGGGCGAGACCGGGACCGGGAAGGAGCTGGTGGCGCGGGCGATCCACGGGTTGAGCGCGCGCCGCGACGGCCCTTTCGTCGCGGTGAACTGCGGAGCCCTGCCGGACAGCCTGCTGGAGTCCGAGCTGTTCGGACACATGGCCGGCGCGTTCACCGGCGCCGACCGGGACAAGCCGGGGCGCTTCTCGCGGGCGCGGGGGGGTACGCTGTTCCTCGACGAGATCGGCGAGGTGAGCCCGGGGATGCAGGTCCGACTCCTGCGCGTCCTCCAGGAGCGGCAGTTCGAGCCCCTCGGCTCCACGCGTACCGAGGAGGCGGACGTGCGGGTCGTCACCGCGACCAACCGCGACCTGTGCGGGATGGTGGAGGCCGGCGCCTTCCGTCGGGATCTCTACTACCGTATTAACGTCATGACCGTCGAACTCCCGCCCCTGCGCGACCGCCGGGAGGACATCCCGCTGCTGGTGCAGAACTTCGTCTCCACCTTCAACGCGCTCCAGGACAAGCAGGTCGCTGGCGTGAGCCCCGAGGTCCTTGGTCTCCTGACAGCGCACCACTACCCCGGGAACGTCCGGGAGCTCCGGAATATCATCGAGCATGCGTTTGTGCTGGTGGGAGAAGGGAGGATCGAGCTCGAGCACCTGCCCGCCGGGATCATCCCCGCCGCCCGCGGCCGCGCAGGTGGACGGAGCCTGCACGAGATCATCACCGCGGCCGAGGCGCAGGCGATCCACGAGGCCCTCGAGCGCAACAGCGGCAACCGCCTCGCCGCGGCCCGGGAGTTGGGGATTGACAAGAGCACCCTCTTCCGCAAGGTGAAGGCCCTGGGTCTCGATCTTCCGGCGCGGGACGGCAGGTTTCGACTCGGGTAGCGCGGGTCGACGCACAGTCCCTCACCTGCGACCCTACAACGCAGCACGGTCGCATTGACACCACTGTGCCCGAAGAGCCCACCAAGGCGCTGGGGCCGGAACCCACGGTAATTACTCGCCTTACATAAATCGCAGCGGAAACCTTCGGGCTGGCCCGTTCCTTGCAGAGTTCAAGGGCATGAGGGGGAAGAAACCATGCTGGTGGCAGTGACGATCTGGGACGGCCGCGTCTCCCCGGTCTTCGACGTGAGCCGTGAGGCGCTGCTCCTGTCCATCGAGGACGGAGCCGTCGCAGAGCGACGCCGCGTCGACCTCGAGGCCCCGGGCGCGTTTGGCCGGGTCAAACGGCTGACAGAGCTCGGGGTCGAGACGCTCGTCTGCGGCGCTATCTCCAACCCCCTGCACCGGGAGTTGGTCTCCCGGGGCGTCGTCGTCGTCTCTTTCGTGGCGGGGGAGACCGACGCGGTCGTCGCCTCCTTCCTCGCTGGCGACCTGCCAACTCCGGCGTTTTCCATGCCTGGGTGCCGCGGACGGCGGAACCGCCACCGCGGCGGGCGTGGACAGAGAGGCGGCATACAGGGAAACGGGGCAGGCCGAAGGGGCCGCCCTTAACATCAACCAAGGAGGTGATGAGATGCCTGGTGGAGATCGAAGAGGACCGACGGGCCAGGGACCAATGACGGGCCGGGGCGCCGGGGACTGTGCAGCTACATCCGTGCCCGGTTCCATGAACCCGGAGCCGACGAGAGGCACCGGGTGGGGCCGTGGATGGGGCGGACAAGGACGCGGATGGGACGGACAAGGACGCGGACGCGGAGGGGGTGGTTGGGGACGCGGACGCGGAGGGGGGCAGTGGTTCGACTCCGGCGCGACGCCTCCTCCGTCGCCCTCCCGCGATCAGGAGATCGCGGCGCTGAGGCAGCAGGCAGCGACCTACGAGCAGCTCCTCGGGGAGCTGAAGACCCGGCTCGAAGCGCTCGAGACGCCCGCGGCCGCTGATCCCGGAGCCGAAAAGGCATGAGATCCATGCGCACCGACGCGGCACAAGGCCGCGGCCTCGGAGGCCGCGGCGGAGGACGAGGAGACGGCAGAGGACGAGGAGACGGCGGAGGACGAGGAGGCGGCGGAGGACGAGGAGGCGGCGGAGGACGAGGAGGCGGCGGAGGACGAGGAGGC
>CAYOTU010000312.1:0-4727 GCA_964406905.1 uncultured Myxococcales bacterium
CACCTCCCCGATGATCGTAGCGTCTCGGCCGTACGCCTGGGTTCGCATGGCGGCGAGGACAGCATCAGCCGCGGCCGGGGGAACCACGGCCAGGACCTTGCCCTCGTTGGCCACGTAGAGTGGGTCGAAGCCCAGCATCTCACACGCGCCGGCCACAACCGGTGTGATTTGGATCGCGTCTTCGTGGAGGCGGATTCCCACCCCGGAGCGGTCTGCGACCTCGTTCAGCGTGGTGGCCACGCCGCCCCTGGTGGGATCCCGCAGGCAGCGGATGCCCGGGGCCGCGTCGAGCATCGCGGCAACCAAGCCGCCGAGGGGCGCGCAGTCGGTCTTGACGTTACCGCCGAAGGTGAGGCCCTCCCGCTTACTCACCACTGCGACGCCATGATCACCGATGCTGCCGTTCAGGAGGATCTTGTCGCCCGGCTGCGCGGCAGCGGAGGAAATCTCCACCCCGTCTCGCACACGCCCGACGCCCGCTGTGGTGATGAATAGGCCGTCGGCCTTCCCGTGATGGACCACCTTGGTGTCGCCGGTGACGATGGAGACGCTGGCCTCCCGGGCCGTGGCAGCGATGGAGTCCACGATGCGGCGGAGGTCTGCTACGGGCAGGCCCTCCTCGATGATCATGCCCAGGCTGAGATAGAGGGGCTTGGCGCCGGCCATGGCGAGATCGTTCACGGTCCCGCATACAGCGAGTTTGCCGATGTCGCCTCCGGGGAAGAAGAGGGGGTGTACGACGAAGCCGTCGGTGGTGAAGGCCAGGCGCCCGGAGAAGTCCGCGGTGGCAGAGTCCTCCATCGCTGCCAGCATCGGGTTGTCAAAGGCCGCAACGAAGACCTCCTCGATGAGGCGGTGGGCCGTGCGGCCGCCGCTGCCGTGGGTCAGCAGGATGCGTTCGGTCATGGTCGTCACCTACGGTCCTGGCTCTGATTTGTGGGGTTGATATTTGTACCAGGCTGAGCAGCTCCCCTCGCTGGACACCATGCAGGGGCCGACTGGGGTCTCCGGGGTGCATTTGGTCCGGAAGAGTTTGCAGTCCGCGGGGGTGGCTGTGCCCAGAAGGATTTCGCCGCAGATGCAGCCCTGTTGCTCTATGGTCGGGCCGGGATCTACGTCGAACGCCGCTTCGGCTTCGTGCGCGGCGAACTCACCTCTGAGACGGAGACCGCTGTCGGGGACCACGCCGACGCCCCGCCAATCAGCAGGTGCGGGCTCGAAGACCCGGTCCAGGAGGCGCTGCGCGTGGACGTTGCCCTCCCAGGTTACGCCTCGGCTGTATGCTATCTCCACTCGGGGGTGGCCCTCCTCGACCTGCGCCGTCAGCATATCGACAGCCTGGAGGATATCTACGGGCTCGAAGCCCGCGACCACGCAGGGGATTTTCCACTTCTCAGCGATCGGCGCCCAGATCTTCGCGCCGGTGATTACGCTTACGTGGCCCGGGCAGATCAGGCCCTGGAGGTTGACCGTCCCGGACGAGAGGATCGCTTCGAGGATCGGCGGGCAGACCTTGTGCATGGAGTGGATGAAGTAGTTGGTCAGGCCCTCTTCCTTCGCTGACACCACCGACGCGGCGACCGTGGGCGCGGTGGTCTCGAAGCCGATGCCCAGGAAGATCACGGGGCGGTCCGGGTTCTCACGGGCGATAGCGAGCGCGTCCAGGGTCGAGTAGACCATGCGGATGTCCGCTCCCTCGGCCTTGGCCTGCTGGAGGCTCCCGCGGCTGCCCGGGACCTTGAACATGTCCCCGAAGGTGGTGACGATCGCACCATCAATCCGAGAAAAAGCGATGGCCCGGTCGAGATCCGCGTTCGCTGTGACGCAGACCGGGCAGCCAGGGCCAGAGACCAGGGTCACGGTCTCTGGCATGAGCTGGCGCAGGCCATGACGGAAGACCGAGACCGTGTGGCCGCCGCAGAACTCCATCAAGCGGACAGGAGTATGGGAGCGCCGCCGCAGGGACGTCACCAGGGCCTGCGCGGCTTCCGATGATCGGAACTCGTCCACGTGCTTCACTGGCTGTCCTCCAAGGACTCGGCCAGCTCCTGGAAGAGCAGCAAGGTCTCTTTGGCTTCGTCCTCGTCTATGAGGCTGATAGCGTAGCCGGTGTGCAAGAGGACGTAGTCCCCCGGTTTCGCCTCGGGGACAAGCTGGAGACTCACGCGGCGGGTGATTCCGCTAAGATCCACGTCGGCCTCCTGGCCGTCGATGGAGACGACCTTCGCGGGGATGGCAAGACACATCAGAGCACCTCCTCGGTGTCGATGTCAGTGTTCCGCGCTATTACCGCCTGTCCCAGGGAGATGCCCCCGTCGTTGCAGGGGACCTGGCGGTGAAGCAGCACAGTGAATCCGTCCCTGGCCAGGGCCTCCCGGGCCAGGCGGGTCAGCAAGCGATTCTGGAAGACACCTCCGGTCAATGCAACCACATCGATGCCGGACTCAGTGCGCACGCGACGCGCAGCGTCCAGGACCAGCGCCGCGACGCTGTTGTGGAAGCGCCGCGCGATGATCGTGACATCGACGCCGCGGTCGAGGTCCCCAAGGACCGCTCGAAAGAGCGAGGCCAGCCGGATCTGCGCAGGGCCGCTCTCATTCCGATCCCAATCGATATCGGCCTGCGACCGTGGATTCTTCCGATCCCAGCCGGGAGCCTGCGACCGTGGAACCGGCGCGGCTTGGAGAGGGTACGCGCCAATCTCCGTGGGCGCGCGGTGCGCCTGCATCTCGAGGTGGATCGCTGCCTCGCCTTCGTAGGCGGCCGTGCGGCGCAGGCCGCAGAGCGCGGCCACACCGTCGAAGAGGCGGCCCATGCTGGATGTCTGGGGTGTGTTCAGGCCGGTCGAGACAAGGTGCCCAATGACCCCTGCCTCGTCAGGTTCCAGGCCTGTGTGGGGCTGGGCCGCGGCGGCCTCGTCTGGATCCAGGAGGGCCAGCAGATACGCGGCGGCCATGCGGGCGGGGCGCTTGATGGCCGCGGCCCCGCCCGGCAAAGGCACGTACTCCAGATGCGCTGCCCGGCGGAACGTGCTGCGGGTAGCGACTAGGACCTCGCCGCCCCATACGGCGCGGTCGGTGCCGTAGCCGGTGCCGTCGAAGGCCATGCCGATCACCGGCCCCGGATGGTCAGCGTCGGCCATGCAGGAGACCACGTGCGCGTGGTGGTGCTGGCAGGCCACGGTCGGGATTCCGTGGGCCGCGGCCCGCTCCAGCGCCCAGGACGTGGAGAGGTAGTCCGGGTGGAGGTCGTGCGCTACCACTTCGGGGCGGATCCGGAAGAGGTGCTCGTAGTGGGCCTCAGTGGCTTGGAAGTGCTCCAGGGTCTCCAGGTTTTCCAGGTCGCCGATGTGGGGGGCCACGAATGCGTGAACGCCCCGGACCAGGGTGAAGGTGCTCTTCTCCTGCGCACCCACTGCCAGGATCTGTGGGCCGTGGCTGTCCAGAATCACGGGGTGGGGTGCGTGGCCCCGCGCGCGCCGGAGCGGACGAGGCACCCCGTCATCGACAAAGTAGACGCTGTCATCGCAGCGGGCCAGGATCTCCCGGTCATGGAGGAGGAAGCCGTCGGCAAGACGATCAAGGCGGGAAAGTGCCTCGTCGTTGTCCTTGGCGATGGGCTCCTCGCTCAGGTTCCCGCTGGTCATCACCAGGGCGCGGCCGATGCGGGCCATGAGGAGGACGTGGATCGGAGTGTAGGGCAGCATCACCCCGAGGAAGAGCAGGTCGGGGGCCACCGCATCGCAGATGTCCGACGCGTCCCGGTCCCAGGGGATGAGGACGATGGGGGATTGGGGCGAGGTCAGGGTGGCCAGCTCCACGTCCGACGCGCGGCAGTGGTGCGGCACTGCGTCCACGTGGGGCAGCATCACAGCGAAGGGCTTACCCCCGCGGCCCTTGCGTTTTCGCAGCAGGGCCACGGCCTCCGCGTTGGTCGCGTCGCAGGCAAGGTGAAAGCCGCCCAGGCCCTTGAGGGCCAGGATCCTTCCCTCTTCGATGAGCCGGGCCGCTGCCTCCAGGGGCGCGTCAGGGGTCTCCGCACCGTCCGCGTTCCTGAAGAACAAGCGGGGACCGCAGACGGGGCACGCGTTGGGTTGTGCGTGGAAGCGGCGGTCCAGGGGGTCCTCGTATTCCCGGCGGCAGTCGGGGCAGAGCGGGAAGGGGGCCATGGTGGTGAGGGGCCGATCGTAGGGTACGTCCCGGATGATCGTGTAGCGTGGCCCGCAGTTGGTGCAGTTGGTGAAGGGGTAGCCGTGGCGGCGATCCGAGGGGTCCAGCAGCTCACGGCGGCAGTCGTCGCAGATGGCGATGTCAGGCGAGATCGGCTGGAACGCGCCCTCCTGTGCGGTGCTCTTGTGGATCTCGAAGGACTCCGCGCCCGTGGGTGAGACGGCCTCGGTCCGCAACTCCTTGATCCAGCTCAAGGGCGGCGCGTCGTCTCGCAGGCGCTGGGCAAAGGTTGCCACGGCGTCTGCGGGCCCCTCCACCTCGATTTTCACGCTCCCCGAGGTGTTCAGCACCCAGCCCGCCAGCTTCAAGTCCAGGGCCAGTCGGTAGACAAAAGGGCGGAATCCCACCCCTTGGACGACGCCTTCGACGGTGATGTGGGTGCGCGACATGGGTCTACCCGCTCTACCTTTGCCGAAGCGGCAGCCAAACCCGGAAGGTCGTTCCCTCCCTCTCAGCGGACGAGAGGATTACCCAGCCGCCGTGATCCTCGATGACCTT
>CAYOTU010000313.1:0-4707 GCA_964406905.1 uncultured Myxococcales bacterium
GAAAGACGATGCCATCGGGGATGGATCGGCGTCGCAGGTGGATAGATTATTCTGATCAGCCTCCCAAGTGTTCCACACCCCTCCGTTGTGGTAGGATGCGCCCGACCCTGAGGAGGTATTAATGGAACTGGACGTCTCGACCCTGAGCAAGAACGCTGCCCCACTGGTGCGTGCATTGGTAGAGCCCTTTTCGATCCGGGCTGAGGCCATGGGCCTTGCGGCCGCTGTGGTCTGGGGTTTTGGTGCAGCGCCGGACTTCCGGCGGGGATGGGACGGGGTGGAGGTCGCCTTGGTCTTCACCGGGGATCCCCCCCTGACCCCGGAGTCCCTGGTTGGATCCGATCGCCTTTCAGCAGGCAAGCGGGCTGCCTTCGTGCCGCCTCTCCTGTTGACCATGGACGAGATCCGGCAATCTCTCGATGTCTACCCCGTGGAGTTCCTGGCGATCCGTGAGACCGGCCGGGTGGTGGCCGGGGAGCTGGATCTGGCTGAGACCTTTTCCGTTACCCCCGCGCATCTGCGGGCTCAGACTGAGCGGGAGTGGCGGGGTATCCTCTTTCACGCCCGAGCCGCGCTCCTGGGTAGCGGAGGCTCGCCGCGGGAGCTGGCCGGGATCGCTGTTGTCGGTGCGGATCACCTGGTTGCGTTGGCCCGAGCAACGACAGTCGTTCTGGGGGGCGAATCCGTAGCGGATCCGGAAGCGGTGCTCCGCGGTCTGGAGTCAGCCTCCGGCCTCGATTCAACCCCGCTCCGTGAGGTCCTGGCCTTGCGAGGGGCTTCCAAGCCGCGCCTCGAGGCGAGCGCGTTCGCCCGCCTACTGGACTGGGTCGCAGCCGTGATCGAGCGGGTGGACACAGCATGAGGGCTGGCGTCATAGCCCTTTCTCTGGCCATGCTCCTGGCCGCGTGCGCGGAGCAGGGGCCAGGCGCTGAGATCCCGAAATGGAAGCAGCCTTTCATGGACGAGGCTGACTTGGTAGATCCCGCAGGGGAGCGCCAGATCAACGGGTTCCTTCAGGACTTCCAGCGGCGCTCAGGGACCCAGATCGGCGTCCTGACGGTGCAGCGCCTCGATGGCAAGGACATCAGTATGTTTACCACCGAGGTCGCCCAGGCCTGGGGGGTTGGGGCCAAGGGCAAGGACAGCGGCGTTCTGCTGGTAGTAGCAGCGAAGGAGCGGAAGTGGTTCGCTGCCACGGGCTACGGTGCGGAGGGGGTCCTGCCGGACTCCCGGGTTGGAGAGCTGGGCCGGCAGATCCTGGTGCCAGCGTTCAAGCAGGGCGACTACGCCCGGGGCATCGATCGCTTCGTGCGGACAGCGGCCGCCGCGATCCTCTCCGATCCCAGCCTCGTATCGGACAGCCCCGTGAAAAAGTCGACCCCCCGGAGAACGGGGCGCAGGCGGGGCGCGTTTGGCGGTCTCGGAGGCCTGCTCCTTCTTCTCTTTTTCGTGGGCTCTGTCTTTCGCGGTCGCAGGGGACCTCGGGGAGGGGTCGGCGGCGGCCTCCTCACTGGGATGATGCTGGGCTCGATGCTGGGCGGTGGTCGGCGTTATGGCGGCGGTGGCTTCGGAGGTGGCGGTGGCTTCGGCGGCGGCTTCGGCGGCGGCTTCGGCGGTGGCGGGGCCGGGGGCGGATGGTGACCGCCCCCTCGCGTTTGGCAAGATCCTCCTCCATGGATATGATTAACACCGTGCGAAACCTCTCGGGAAACCTCTCGGGGACGGAGCGAGGTGAGATCCGATGACGAGGTACCATCCGGTATTGATTCTTCTCTTCGCCATGGCCGTGGCGTTGGTCCTGAGCGTCGCAGGCTGCGACGGAGACGGCGGCAGTAGCGGGCCCGTCCCCTGTACGAGCCATGACCAATGTCCCGGCGAGACGGAGTTCTGCATCGAGGGCTTCTGCACCGACGTGACGCAGACCGGTTGCGCCTTTGACGGGGATTGTCCCCAGGGCTACCGCTGCATCAACCAGATCTGCAAGAAGAACGTCGAGTGCGAGGTGGACTCTGATTGCGGGGGTGAGGGTGTCCAGTGCGTAGACTTCAAGTGCGTGGGCACCGAGTGTGTCAGCGGGGCCACTGCAGCGTGCTTCATCGGTTGTCACGAGGGGGTGAAGGACTGCACCAACGGTATCTGGGGCCTCTGCGAAGCGCCCCTGGTCCAGGACGAGATCTGCGACGACGACATCGACAACGACTGCGATGGTGAGACCGATGAGGGCTGCGTGGACTGCGTCCCCGCGCAGGAGAAGCCCTGCGCTTCGATCTGTGGCGAGGGGGTGCAGGTCTGTCAGGTTGACGGGACCTGGGGCCCCTGCGACGCGTCCATGGATTGCACCTGCGATCCGGGAGACACCGGTTCCCAGGACTGCGGGAGCTGCGGCACCCAGCAGCGGGAGTGCGACGAGCAGGGCACCTGGTCCGCGTGGGGACCCTGCGAAGGCGAGGGCGGCTGCGTGCCTGGCGAGACCGAGGAGGATGCCTGCGGTCTCTGCGGGGCGCAGATCCGGATCTGCACGGACGAGTGCATCTGGTCCGAGTGGGGCGAGTGCGCCAACCAGGGGATTTGCAACCCCGAAGATCCGCCCGAGACCATGGAGTGCGGGAACTGCGGGATCCAGGAGCGGTTCTGCGATCCGGAGACCTGCACCTGGGGCGTGTGGGGGGCCTGCCAGGAGGGAGCCGGCTGCTCCATCGGTGACAAGGAGACCAAGTCCTGCGGCTTCCTCTGCGGGGAGCAGACCCGGTGGTGCGAGGAGAGCTGCATATGGGGCAAGTGGGGCCCGTGTGAGGGCGAGGGATCCTGCATCTCCGGGGAGAAGCAGACCCAGGGCTGCGGGTCCTGCGGCCAGCAGGAGCGGACCTGCACCGCTGTCTGCGAGTGGGGGAACTGGGGGAGCTGCCAGGACGGGGGCATCTGTGACCCCGGAGACACCCAGGAGCAGGCATGCGGCCCCAGCGCCAGCCAGGGGATCTGCGAGATGGGGCAGAAGACCCGCTCCTGCAGCGGCAACTGCCAGTGGAATCCCTGGGGGAGTTGCCTGGGCGCGGTCTACCCGGCGAGCGAGGTCTGCGGTAATGGCGTGGACGAGGACTGCGACGGCGAGGACCTCGATAACCCAGATGACTACGAATACAACGACTCCTGCGGGAGCTGCTTCTGGATTTCCGGCGACGATCCGGAAGTGACCCTGTACGGGACGTTCGATACCCTCCAGGACTCCAACGACTACTTCTGCTTCAACGCGGTGGACAACTTCAGCATCCCCGGGTTCGGCGAGCACATCAAGGTGGACCTGACGGACCAGCCCGTGGGGATCGACGCGGACCTCTTCCTCTACAAGGGCTCCACTGCCTGTAACGGCGACGACTACTTGGCGTCGTCGGTGACCATCGGCGGCGGTGACGAGCACATAGACTGGGGGGAAACCAACGGAGACGACGGGGGGCTCTACTACGTCCGCCTCCAGAACTACTCCGACACCGGGAAGTGCTACCAGCCTTACACCCTGTCCATCAAGGGCCTGAAATAACTCGACCGTATGGCCAACGGGTGTGCATAATGTTTACATGTCGTGTTTTTGGGGTGAGATCGACCCCATTTCCTTTGACTTGCGGCCTCCCGTCGTCTTCCGTATCCTTAGATCGTTCTTTGGCACGGGCGTTGCAATATCGACGACCGGACTGACCCGTCTCAGCGGGTCGGAGGGAGGGAGCGTTATGTCGCGATGGATCATCATTCTGGCGTTGGCCGCGTCAGTGTCCGGAATCGGTTGCCTGGAGTCCAACCCCCAGCCGTCCCCCGTCGGCATGGATGACGCAGCGACCGGCGGTATCGGCGGCGACGGGGTGCAGAAGCTGTCGGCGGAGGTGGACGAGGACCTGCTCCTCGCGTCCGCGGCGGGGTCGGACGGGACCGTGGTCCTTACGGGCATGAACGGCTGCGCGATGGACGCTGACTTCGCGGAGGCAACTCCCGCTGACGAGGAGCCCGGTGCGGAGGAGGACGTTGTCTCCGGCGGCGCCGGCTTCGCGGTGGACGAAGATGGCGGCTTCGGCGGTGTCGTGCCCACGGTGGTGGGCACCGATGAGATCGTCGTTACGTTCCACTTCGGAGACGATTTCGACCCGCCGGTGATCGTGGTTCACGTGCCGGTACCTGTGCTTTCGGAGGAGGACGACAAGCGGACCCCGTGGTTGGCGAGCGCGAGCGCTGAATACGATCCGGATAATGGTGCTGGTGCGCCCCCGGAGGAGGTGTGGGACGGCTTCGCTGACGAGGACGGACTGGGCGGCGTCGACGTTACCCTCGACGCGGGCGTGGCCCTGGTGACGGGCCTGGAGTGGACCACAACACCCCTGTCCATCGTGGCCGTGGTGAACCAGGAGACCTTTGTGCAGGCGTCCACGGACGCGGACACCACCGGTGGCTTTGTCGTCGAGATCCTAGCCTCGTCAGGGGACACGCTCCTGCTCTTCGCAGTGAACCCCTCGGACAAGGAGAAGGCCACCGCACCCACCGAGGTCAGCGTACCGTAGATGCGGGGCGTCCCGAAGCGGCCGTATCCACCGGAGCGTCTTGAGAGGTAGCCGTCTCCGGCCTACTCGACAACAACCTCGATGGCGGTCCATCCCACACCGCCGCGTTCGTCGTCCACCACGAACCAGAGGGTGCCCGTTCCCGGCTCGTCGGGGGCCTCGATCT
>CAYOTU010000314.1:0-4695 GCA_964406905.1 uncultured Myxococcales bacterium
GCACCTTCGCCGAAAAGATCTTCGCCTCCCGGGCCGGGAGCATCGTGTTCAGGAAACCGGACCTCGTGCTCTCCCACGACAACACGGCCAGCATCATCAAGACCTTCCGCAAGATGCAGGGCGAGGGGGTCGCTGATCCAGACCAGCTCCTCTTCGTGCTGGACCACAACGCGCCCCCGACCACGGCCAAGCTGGCCAACGACTACCAGGCCATCCGGGACTTCGCGCGAGCCCAGGGCGTCGTCCGCTTCCACGACGTGGGCGACGGCATCTGCCACCAGGTCATGGCGCGCTACGCCCGGCCCGGCATGCTGATCGTAGGCTCGGACAGCCACACCTGTACAGCGGGCGCGTTCGCTGCCTTCTCCGCGGGCATCGACCGCACTGAGACCGCGGGCCTGTGGAAGCGGGGTGAGACCTGGTTCCGCGTCCCCGAGACCATCAAGATCACCCTCACCGGACGGCTCCAGGCTCCCGTCGCAGCCAAGGACGTGGCCCTTTGGCTCTTGGGGCGGCTCGGCGCTAGCGGCGCGACCTACATGGCGCTGGAGTTCCACGGCGAGGGGGTCGCCACCCTGAGCGTCGCAGAGCGCATGACCCTGGCCAACCTCGCCTCGGAGATGGGCGCGAAGAGCGCCGCCTTCCCGCCCGACGAGGTGCTGGCCCAGCAGCTCGGCGCGCTCGCACCTGATCTGCCCTGGGCCGACCCGAACGCTGCCTACGCGCAGGAGCTCACCGTGGCCCTTGACGAGGTGGTCCCCGTGGTGGCCGCGCCCCACAACGTGGACAACGTCAAGACCGTCGCCGAGGTCGCTGGCACGCCCCTGCACCACGCGCTGCTCGGCACCTGCACCAACGGACGCATCGAGGACCTGCGGGCCGCGGCCCAGATACTGGAGGGCCGGCAAATCCCCGCGGGCTTCCAGATGATGGTGACGCCCGCTTCCAAGGAGATCTACCGGCAGGCCATGGACGAGGGGCTGATCGCCACTTTCATGGACGCGGGGGCCAGCATCCTGGCCCCCTCCTGCGGACCGTGCCTGGGCACAGGCCAGGGGATCCCCGCGGACGGCGCCAACGTAATCTCTACCGCGAACCGCAACTTCCTCGGGCGCATGGGCAACAAGGCAGCGAGCATCTACCTGGCCTCCCCCGCCACCGTGGCCGCGTCGGTGCTGGCCGGCGAGATCACCGACCCCCGGCAGGACCCCTCGGGGCACGCCGTCTTCCCGTTCTCCCGGCCCCAGAGCGCCACCATCGAGGTCGCAGCCGGGGACGACCGCCGCCGCGGCAGCGTCTGGAGCTACACCGACGTGGACAACTTCAACACGGACCAGATGTTCGCGGGCAACCTGACCTACTCGATCAACTCCAGCGAGCCAGAGCGGATCACGGAGCACCTCTTCAAGGGCTTCGACGACTCCTTCGCCGGACGCGTACAGCCCGGGGACGTCTGCATGGTCGGGGACAACTTCGGCTGCGGTTCCTCCCGTGAGCACCCCGCAGTGGGTCTGGCCCATGCGGGCGTGCGCGCGATTGTCGCCAAATCCGTCGCGCGCATCTTCTTCCGCGCGTCCATCAACCAGGGCCTGCCAATCATCGTGCACCCGGAAGCCGTCGCCGCGTACCGGCCCGGGGACCCGGTGCGCGTCGACTTCGAGACCGGCACCCTGGCCATCGGCGAGGCCACCTTCGACTTCGCGCCCCTGCCGGGCAAGCTCATGGAGATTCTCCAGGCCAAAGGCCTGATCAACTGGCTACGCAACCAGGAGGAGCCGGCCACGCCTTGAGTGGCTGAGTATCACTGGCGCAAGTCCGCTGTTCAGTCCCGCTTACCCACGTCAACAAGGCGGACATAGACGCCCAGGCTGTCCCCGTCCTGTCCATCGCTCTCCCAGGCGGCAAGGTACCTCTTGTCGTCCAGGGGCAACAGGGGCTGGGGCTCTATGGATTTGCCCAGCACCCGGGCAGTCAGCGACTTTTTGACATGAAGTCGCGTGGCCCTTCAATATGAGTCTGTGGCCGAAACGATGACCGAGGCCCCTGAGAGCCACGGTCGCAGGCTCCCGGCTGGGATTCTCCGGATGGACAGGACCTACCGACCGGCCAGGACCTCTTCGATGACCTCGATTTGATGCTCTATCACGGTGCCGAACCACCCGATGTTGTCTTCCCACTCATCCATGTCGTGCCAGAGGCGCGGGTCTGCGGCAAGGGCTGCAGCGATCTGGGCTTTGTAGACGGGGAGGTTCTCCAGAGAGACCTCCATGGCAGCGGCCACGTCCTCCAGCCCCTGAAGGTACGCGTAGGGGTGGCTGCGGACCGAGCGGCCGATGATCGGGTCGCATGGGGGCGGGACGAGGGGTGTGTAGTCGTTGGGGCCTGGGTTCTCGATGCCCTCCCAGATGTAGAAGGGCACTGGATCGCAGTCCTCGGGAAGGTCCCACCACTCTGGGGCCATGATAGCGGCGTCCTTCTTGTCGTAGAAGGTCGTCTCCATGTCCCACGGGATGAGGCGGAAGAGGCCGCCGGGCTCGTCGTACCAGTAGTAGTTGTGGTTGACGCAGTACGTGTCGCCCTCCCCGACGCACCAGAATCGTATCACGCCGTCGTCATCCGCTATCCCCCGGGCCACGGCCACGTGCCAGGCCATGTCGCCCGCGTCCATGAAGGGCGCGACGTCATCGGAGAAGCTCTCCTCCGTGGAGCCCGTGACCGCGGTCATGAAGTCCATCATCCCCGAGACATCCTCTTCGGTCTCGTTGGTCTTCAGCGCGTGCTCGTACTCCCAGGCCTCTTCGTGGACGGGCCAGATCTCCTTGTAGAGGTTGCCCTCGTCCTTGGCCCAGCGCTCCTGGATGAACTCCTTGTCAGGGGCCTCCACGAGTACAAAAAGACTCGGATCCTCGTCGTTGATTTCAAGGGTCGCGTGGGAGGCCCGGGGCCCCTCAAGCCCCGCGTTTCGGATCACCTCGTAGGAGATACGCTCCCGCATCATGGCCGAGTCATAGACCGCCGCGTTGAAGACCAGCCGTCTCACCCCGTGGAAACGCCCGCAGGGGTCGTACTTGTTGAAGCGAATCTTCATGCTCAGCTTGGGGCAAATCTGCACTCCCTCATCATCGAAGCAGCCATCCAGGGTTGACCAGGCTCCCTTGAAGCGGATTCCCGCGCCGTGGTACCTGAGGCCGCCCAGAGCCACGGTGCAGGGCACGTACTCCTCTGTGAGCGCGTTCTCCTGGAGCCACTCCCAGTCGTCGGGATCCATCTCCACCTTGAACTGGTGCAGAGACGCGGGGTCGAAGATCCAGGCCTCGTTGCCGGACGGCTTCTCCGCCGGATTCCCGTCCAGATCCGTGATGTAAAACTCACCGGTGCAGTTTGTGTCGGGTTCCTCGGTGTCCTCGCCGGGGGTCGTATCGTCCTCGCCGGTACTTGTGTCCGTTGTGGGGCAGTTGCAGGCCGGACAGCCGTCGGGCAGGACCGCGCCGTCCGCTGCCTGACACGGCTCTCCGTCCTCATAGACCCGGCAACCCCCGAAGAGGACCACCACGAAGAGGAAGACACCCAAGCCCCCAGACATCTGCAAACCATAAAATCGATCCAATTGAATCATGTTTTCTCTCCCCAAAAACAATACAGCGTGGCATGGGCCGAAGGGTGACGCCGCGGTGGGCCCGTCCAGCGCAAGGAACTCTGAGGTCCATGCTCACAGGTCAATTTCTTGCTGGCCGAGGACCAGGGTGACCTTGTTGCCGCCGTTGAGCCCGCGGATCTCTTCAAGGAAAGCCGCAGGATCGACCTTACGCCGCATCACCACGGAGTAGACGGCCTCCTGTAGCTCCGGGTCCCGCGCTGTCTCCACGGAGATCAGCGCGTACTCGTCCAGGGATCTTCGGAACAGGTCAGCGAAGACCTCCTCGAGCTCCGACGTGGACGGGAGCCGGACCATGAGGATCCGCTCCCGGATTTCCTTGGCGAAGAAGTTCATGCGGAACATCACCATGATCGCGGCGGAGAGGAACACCGTCATGAAGATCGCCAGCAGGTAGAACCGCGTCCCGCAGGCCATGCCGACGGCCATGATTATGAAGACGAACCCCACGTCGCGAGTTTCCTTGATCGCGTTGCGGAACCGAATGATCGACAGCGCGCCGACCAGGGTAAAGGCCCGGGCGATGTTGGATCCGATAATCAGCATGATAAACGCGACCACCACGCCAAGGATCACGAGGGTCTGGACAAAGCTCTGGGAGTACGAGACCCCCTTATGCGTCGCCCGGTAGACCCAGCCCACGGCCAGGCACAACCCGAAAGCCAGCCCGAAGACCACCGCTACGTCCAGGACCGTGAAGGTCCCCGTGAGATCGCCGAAGCGCTCCATCTCTTTGATCAGCTCATCCATGGCTCTGCTCCTTTATCACCCTATGTCTCCACGCCAGCTCCCGGCGTTTCATCCCATCTTCAAGCGCTGCGCAATACTTGCTCACCCGCTGGAGCTTGCACTGGTGCCGCGCGAGCACCGATGTCGTCCAGGTCGGGATCCGTTCGTTGACCTTGACCTCCATGACCAGCCAGTCGGGCGGCATGAAGAGGTGGTTCCTCGCGTCCTCGTTCACCTTCAGCGCGTAGACCCGCCCCGAGAGCATCGCGTCGAAGGTCAGGCGCATCCCGGGCTCGTACCGTCCGCCCACG
>CAYOTU010000315.1:0-4692 GCA_964406905.1 uncultured Myxococcales bacterium
GGCGGCTTCGACTACAACTGCGACGGAACAGACGAGAAGCAGCAGACAGCGTCCTGCGTCACCGGCCTCTGCAACGAAGGCCTCGGCTGGTTCCAGTCGACCCCCGCCTGCGGCGCCACCGCAAACTGGTGCTTGAACTGCTCGGAATGCGGCGTGTGCATCGGGTCGATTCTACAGCAGACCCAACTCTGTCACTGAGCCGCTACGCTTCGTTACCGGGCAGGAGCAGGACCGGCACTGGCGCGATCTTCACGACCTCCTCGACGATGCGACCGAAGAGGATCCCCTCAAGGATCCCCGCACCGCGGCGGGTCATGACGATGAGGTCGCCCTTCCGGCGTGACGTCACCGCGCAGATCTCGTCGGCCTCGTCCACCGCTGTGGAGACCTCGTGTTCCAAGCGGTCCTCGCTGAAACGCTCGGAGAGACGTGCAACCTCCGCCTCCATGAGACGCACCCGGTGGTCCGTGCGGCGCAGGGGCGCTGTGAGGGGCTCGCCGCCCAATGCAGGGATGAAAGAGGGGGTCTTGATCACATGGACCAGGACCAGGGTCGCATCGAAGCGCTCCGCCAGATCCGCAGCAATGTCCACACCCGGCCGAGCCGTGGCCGAGAAGTCCATGGGCGCGATGATCCGCTGGGGCTTGAAGGGCTCCGGGGGGGAAGAACGCGCACCCACCGTGAGCACCGGCCGAACGCAGTGTCGGATGACGTTGGACGCTGTGGTGCCCATAAGGAGAGACTTGAGGCCCTCGCCGCCCAAGGTCGAGGTGGCCACCAAGTCCACCGGATCTTCCTCGGTGTACCGGAGAATCTGCTGCGAAGCGAAGCCTTTCAGGCGAATAATCTCCGCGGGGATATCACGCTCCGTGACCTGCCGGGCCAGCGCGTTCAACTGCTCACCACGCACCCGCTCGATGCGATCCATGAAATCCACCAGCTCCCGGGAACCCTTGAACGCGTAGAGGGCCTCCTCCTCGTCAACATGGCAGATTCGGATCCCGCCGCCGTAGGCCTCAGCCAACGCCATGGCCGGCCCGAGGGCCTTCATGGAGTTCTTGGAGAAATCAGTAACATACAGGACGGTCTCGAAACGCATGGCTTCCTCCCTTCAGTCCGTTGCTCTCGGGGCAATCTGATTATAGATCGCCCTTTCGTTCGGCTCCAGCGTTGCGTGCAGACCGCCTTGAGCGGTCTTGGAGCATGGGGTATGATGCGGCACCTGAAGCGAGATCTGAGGAGGTCGGAATGAGTCAGATTGCGGAGTACCACCGCCCCGGCACGCTGGAGGAAGCCTTGAAGCTCCTCCAGCAAGGAGGCGGGAAGGCTGTTCTTCTGGCTGGCGGTACCAGCCTGTCCGTGCGGCTCCCCCCGCGCGCAAAGATCCTGGTGGACACTGCGGAGTTGGGCCTGGACCATATCGAAGAGCGGGGCGACGCTGTGGTCATCGGGGCAGGAGTGCGAGTCGCAGAACTCATGCAGACCCCGGTGCTTGAGCGGCTCTATGGCGGGATCCTGCCCCAGGCGGTCCGGGTCCTGGCCTCTACGCCCCTGCGGAACCGGATCACCGTGGGTGGCAACGCTGTCCAGGTCCTGCCCTGGTCGGACCTCCCCGGGGTCCTCCTGGCCATGGACGCATCCTTTGAGATCCATTCCGCTGGGGGCCGGACCCGCACCCTCACAGCGGACGAGTTCTACGCTCGCCATCCTCGGACCCACCTCTCCCCTGCGGAGATGGTCACCGAAGTGCGGATTCCGATACCCCGCTACGCGCACATGGGGGCCTATCACAAGGTCTCCCTGACCAAGGTGGACTACGCCGGCCTGGGCCTCTCTGCGACTCTCCAGATGGAGCAGAACCGGGTGGTGTCCTGCCGAATAGTTGCCGCCGCGCTCCGGCCCCTGCCCCAGCGGATCCCACAGGCCGAGGCCGCGGTGGAAGGCCAGCAGGCAAGCCGGGATCTCTTCGTGCGGGCCGGAGCCATCGCTGCGGGTGCGGTGGAGCCGACCAGGGACTACCGTTACTCACAGCGCTACCGTAAGCACCTGCTCAAGGTCTGGACCCGCCGCTGTCTGGAAGACGCGGCCCGTCGCGGCCCGGAGGACGACCATGCGGATTGAACTGAACCTGAACGGCGAGAAGCGCTGGTTCGTCACTGAACCGGACGAATCCCTGCTGGATCTCCTGCGCCGCTACGGCCTCACCGGGACGAAGAAGGGCTGTGGCGAGGGCACCTGCGGCTCCTGCGTGGTGCTCCTCGATGGCCTCCCGGTCAACTCCTGCATCATCTTCGCCCCCCAGGCAGCGGGCCGCACTGTCACCACCATCGAGGGGGTTGGTTCGATCCAGGCGCCGAACCCGATCCAGGAGGAGTTGGTGCGGGCCGGTGCGGTCCAATGCGGATTCTGCACGCCCGGTATGGTCCTGTCGACCCAGGCTCTCCTGGATCGTGACCCGGATCCCGACGACGAGGCAATCCGGCTGGCCCTGGACGGCAACCTCTGCCGCTGCACGGGCTACGTGAAGATCCTCGAGGCGGTGCGGACCGCAGCCCAGCGGCTGCGGGAGAAAACGGTGAGCACTGAGAAGGGGTTTTCGGATGGAGACTAAAAAAAACACCCGCGTGGTCGGGCACTCGGTGGACAAGGTGGACGGGTTCTCCCTGGCCACGGGCGCGGCGCGCTTTGTCGCTGACGACCTGCCCAGGGGCACCCTATTCGCAGCGCTCCTCGGCAGCCCCCATGCCCACGCACGGATCCTGTCGATCGACGCAAGTGAGGCCCGGGCCATGCCCGAGGTCAAGGCGGTCCTGACCTGGGAGGATGTCCCCCGGGTGGCGTACACTACAGCGGGCCAGGGCTTTCCCGAACCCTCCCCCTACGATGCGTTCTGCCTGGACAAGAAGGTCCGCTTTGTAGGGGACAGGGTGGCCGCAGTGGCCGCCACCTCTCCTGAGGCGGCCCGGGAGGCCCTGGAGAAGATCGCTGTCGAGTACGAGATCCTTCCTGCCATCTTCGACCCCCGCCGGTCCATGGACGAGGGCGCTGTGGTGATCCACGACGAGCCCGAGGCCATGATCCCGATCCCGGTCCCCTTTGACCCGGAACATAACTTGGCCTCTTCCGTTTCCGCTGAGATGGAAGACGTGGAGGCAGCTCTGGCCGCATCAGACGTGACAGCGGAAGGCGAGTACTACTTCCACCAGTGCCAGCACTGCCCCATGGAGCCCCACGTCGCGCTGACCCTCCTGGATGAGCGGGGACGCTTGGAGATCCGCACCAGCACCCAGGTGCCCTTTCATGTACGGCGAATCGTCGCGGCCCGGCTCCAGATTGAAGTGGGAAGAATCCACGTGATCAAGCCCCGCATCGGCGGCGGCTTCGGCGCTAAGCAGGAGGTCCTCATAGAGGACATCTGCGCAGCCTTGACCCTGGCCACCGAACGGCCCGTTCTCCTGGAACTCACCCGGGCCGAGGAGTTCATCTCGTCCCGCACCCGTCACCCCATGATCATGAAAATCCGCACGGGGGCCAACCGGGACGGTAAGGTCACCGCCATCGACCTTGATATCATCATGGACTCGGGGGCCTACGGGGGGCATGCGCTCACGGTCTCTTCCAACGCGGGCTCCAAGACCCTCCCCCTCTACCGGTGGCAAGCGATCCGCTTTAAGGCGGACACGGTATACACCAACAAACCGGTCGGAGGCGCATACCGCGGCTACGGCGCCACCCAGGCCTACTTCCCCCTCGAGGTCCAGATGGACGAGCTGGCGGAGAAGCTCGGCTTGGATCCCCTGGAGTTCCGTCGGAAGAACCACATCCAGGAGGGCGAGTCGAGTCCAATCTTTGAGGTCCTCGGCGAGGGCAAGGCCGGGGTCGCGCAGAGCATCACTTCCTGCGGCCTCCCCGAATGCATCACACGCGGGGCCGCTGCCATCGGCTGGGACACTGGGCGGGGACGAAAACAGACCGGCCCCATGCGCCGGGGCGTGGGCATGGCCTGCCTCATGCAGGGCTCGTCGATCCCGGAGATCGACATGGGCGCCGCGTGGATGAAGATTAACGACGACGGCTCCTTCAACCTCCACGTGGGCGCCACGGACCTCGGCACGGGCAGCGACACGGTTCTCAGTCAGATCGCGGCCGAGGTGCTCACCGTGAGCGTGGACCGTATCATCTGCCACTCGTCGGACACGGACACGACCCCCTTCGACGTAGGCGCGTACGCGTCAAGCACCACCTACCTGAGCGGCCAAGCGGTGAAGAAGGTCGCCGAGAAGATCCACAAACAACTCCGGAAGGTGGGCGCGCAAATCCTGAATCTGCCCGTGGAGATCGTCACCGTCGAGGACGGCGCAGTGACCGGCCCAGGCGACAAACGTGCTACCTTCAAGCAGATAGCAATCCGCAGCCTCTACGAGGAGGATCAGCACCAGATCCAGGCCGTCGCGTCTCACATCACCCACCAGTCGCCGCCTCCCTTCTCCGCGCATTTCGCAGAGGTGGAGGTGGACACGGAGACCGGAAAAACACGGGTAGTGCGCTACGTAGCCGCGGTGGACTGCGGCGTCGCCATCCATCCACGCTTGGCCGAAGGCCAGACCGAGGGCGGAGTCCTCAATGGGATCTCACACACCCTCACCGAGCAGTACCACTACGACGAGAAGGGGCGAATGCTCAACCCGGACT
>CAYOTU010000316.1:0-4690 GCA_964406905.1 uncultured Myxococcales bacterium
CTTGATGCTGCTGAACATTTCTGCGCCCCGGGTGACCGCCGCGCAGACCCCCCTGGAGGACACCGTCGCCCCAGAGACAGCATCTATCACGCCGCCGTCCCCGACTATTTTGAATTGGCTGTCCAGCGATTTGCCCTTGAAGCCATTACTGAACGAGTCCTCAGTGTCCCGGGCGCCAACCCCTGGGGTTTCCTTATGAGTAGTGATGCCGATTCCGGTGAGGACGTCGCCTTCAAGGGAAATTCCCATCATAACCCCGATGTTACCCCCGAAGCCAGGAGACGAGGTTTCGTAGGCTATGGCCCAGGGTTTTCCATTCTTTTTGCCGACAAAGACGATGACCGGCTCGCCGTCCACCTCGATCTCGCTCCTGTCCTTGATGAGATCCTTTTCGTTGTCGCATCCCTTGAGGACCTTCGTTACTGCTGGACCCTTGACGTAGGTCAGCTCCTGCTCCTCGATTTGGTCCTTGGTGAAGTCCCGGACGCCGGAGAGTAAGAAGCCGCATACCCCTGTGATGCCCGTGAGGACCACCAGCATCTTGATGATCTCTTTCATGAGGCACCTCCCACCAGCGCGGCAGGCACCTTCGGACGGAGCTTGTCGATGAGCGGATTGCCGACGTTCATGAGGAGGATGGCGAAGATCACGCCGTCTGGGTGAACACTCCAGATCCGGAAAAGGACCGTCAGCGCGCCACACCCGAGCCCGAAGATGATCATGGGCAGCCGCCCCACCGGGGACGACGGGAAGTCCGTAGCGAGGAAGAATGCTCCGAGCATGACGTTCCCGGTGAGGATGTGGAATCCGGGGCACGCGTAGGCTGCGCTATCCTGAAAATAGAAGAGGCCAGCGGTGGCCGCCACGCCTACTAAGAACGCCACGGGGATCCGCCACGAGATAACTCCACGGAGGATCAGGAAGAGCCCGCCCAGGAGGACGAGTCCCGCGGGCGCTGCGCCCATGCCGCCGATTTGTCGGCCCAGGAAAAGATCCATGAGCGGGAAGGATTCGATCGCTCCAGCGCCGCCTGATCGGAGCAAGGCAAGGGGGTAGTGGATCGAGAAGGGGACGTCGTAATGGACCATCGCCAAGTCGAAGTTCAGGTACTCCGGCCAGGAGATTCGAATGATGGCCCACCCGACGAGCGCGGGGCTGAAGGGGTTGCCCCCCATACCTCCGAAGAGTTGGCGCCCCACGAGGACCGTCATGCCGACCCCAACCACTACAACCCACCAGGGAACGCTGGGCGGAAGAAGCAGTGCGAAGAGGAGACCCGTGAACATGGCGCTCCCGTCCTCGATGGTGACGGTCGTGCGGAAGGCCTTCTGGATAATCCAGTCGAAGGCCATTGCGCAGGCGACAGACATAGCGATGACCCGTGCAGCGTGCATTCCGTAAAGGGAGATGCTCCAGACGACAGCAGGTAGGAGCGCTATGACGAAGGTATACATTACGGTGGAGACCGTCTCCCCCCGGTGTACATGGGGCGCCGGAGAAAGGATCAGCCTAACCTTCTTTGCTGCTTGTGAACTCATTTCTGGTTCTCTTCCTCTCGGATTTTCCGGATCGCATTCTTGGCATATTGAATGAACTGGACGATCGGGCGGTGCGCGGTGCAGACGTAAGCGCAGAGCCCGCACTCAATGCAGCGTTCAGCGTCCAGTTCCTCGGCCTTCTCGAACATGGAGTACTCAGCGAACCTGGATAGCAGGTTCACGGGCAGCCGGTTGGGGCAGATCTCCACGCATTTCCCGCAGTTGATGCACTGGGAAGAGGAGATGTTTGCGGTCAACTCCGGTCCCTGGAGGATCACCGCATCGATGTCCTCCATGATGGGGAAATCCAGCCCGAACGCTGCCCGTCCGGTCAGGGCCCCGCCCAGGACGAGACGGGAGCCTGCCGACGGGGTGACCCCGACAGCGTCAAGGATGTCCCCCACTGTAGTGCCGATGCGAACCTTGAAGATCCGTTCCGGAGCGCCTAGGGGGCCGGTGAACGTGACCAGTTTTTCAAGGGAGGGTCTACCGGAGTCCGCCGTTGAGCGAGCCGCCCCGGCCAGGGCCTCAGCGGAGATAGTCTCGGTCCGGCCCGAGATGTTTACGGATTTGGCGACCAGCCGCGCCAGAATCTCGGGGTGCCCGTTTGGATGAACAGCGGGTACACCGACGACGGTCGCACCGGGGACATCGCCGATCGTTCCGCGGAGGTCTTGCGGGACAGCGAGTATGACCTGCTTTACGCCGCGTTCAGCCAGGAGTGCTACCCCGGCGCGGACATCGTCGGTCGCGTCCAGGAGCACCTGTCGACTGACCGTGACGCAGAGATCGCTCTCCAGCCCGTTGACGATGACCGTGTCCGCGGTCGGTAGCACCATGTCGGGCGTGTCCGGGGCAAACTCGTCGCTCGTCGTTGTCTCGATCTCAATGACGGTGAAGGCCTCGCCATTGGTCCAGATGACATCCCGCAGACCGCTGACCTTGCCGGTGACCGATGAGAGCGCCGGTGCGTCGTCGCCGGTCAGAGCCTGCCCGGTCGTGACTGAATCACCGACGCTGACCGTGGGGATGCCTGTGTTGTCATTTCCCTGGCCGGCCCCTCGGGCGATGAACAGCACCGCTCGTTTGGGTGGAGGGAGGGTCTCCACGGTGAGCTTCTCGCTGGAAAAGCCCAAATCTGGAGGCATGATACCGAAGAGCGTTCGTAGCTTCATTCCAACCCGCACGATGTCAGTTAGTTTTTATGACAGAAGGAACAATCCTTCGCCTCTATTCTGTCCGAGTGACACGAGTCACATTGCGCGCCGATAGCGCTCTTGTGGACCCGGGTTACTTTGGCTAGGTTCGTGTTGTTCTTCGATCCTTCAGAGTGGCACTCGCGGCAACTCATGGGTTTCCGTTTAGCGTGCTCAGGGGTCCCGTGACAGGTGGCACAGCCACCTTCCTCCTCGAGTAGATCCTCATGGCATTCCATACACTTGACGCCGACAGCGGTTTTGTGGATAGCGTCCTCGTCGATGAAATCATTGTTCTCCGAACCCGATGAGTGGCAGGCGTCGCAACTCCGGATTGGTGTATCCTTCTCGCGAGCGTGGTGGCATTCATCACAGTCGAGGCCGTAGTCTTCAGATGTGCTGTGGATCCCGTGGTTGAACTCAACGGTGCCGTTGTCGTTCTCAAAGTCCAAGAAGAGCCCGAGGTGGTGGCACTTGGAGCATTTGATGCCCGCGCCATCCGCCCCGACGTGATGCTTGTGGTCAAAGACGACTGAGCCGATCTTCGCCTCATAGACGAACCGAAGGGGCTGGGCAGGTGCCTCGTTTTCCATGTTGTAGCCCATGATTCCCACCACGGCCAGCCCGAGAATCACCACAACAAGCATTGATTTTATCATGTCTCTTCCATCCGTCCCGGCGTCAACCCACCACCAAATTCCGGCAGGAACGTAGCACTTTTTTGGGGGGGCTGAAACAGATATGTAACCATTGCGAAGAAAAAGGCTCCGAACATGGTTCGGGCTTGACTTCGAGGGGGTCAGGTGCCAGTTTCAGGCCCTGTGATTGTCAGGTCGTGTTGCCTTTGATTAGGGGATCCGAGGGATGTACGAAGAGGGTAGCGTCAGCAAGACCGATGGGGAAATAGCCCTGGTTCGTGTAATGCGGGGTACGGCCTGCGATAGCTGCGCTGCCAGCGGCGCGTGTAAGTCCCTTGGGGGCGGACGCGACATGGCGGTGGATGCCACCAACCTCGTCGGGGCCGAGGTCGGGGATCGGGTCCGTATCGAGATCCCGTCCTCCTCTGTGGCCAAGATGGCGTTCCTGGTTTATCTGATCCCGATCATGTCCCTGGTTCTGGGCGCAATGCTGGGCATGGAAATCGGTGCTAGCGTGTCGCTGGATCCGGAGCTTTGCGCGTTGGGAACCTCCCTCGCCTGCTTCTCCGTAGCGTTTCTCATCGTCCGCAGGATCGGCCAGAGTCTGGCCGACAACCGGAACTACACGCCACGGATCTCAAAGATTCTTTAAAACAGAAGTGCCGTCAGGGAGCGGCACCCAACTCCGATCGCTTCTCGTTGATCGTTTCTGAGACAAAGTTCAGTACCATGCCGTTCTGGAAGCAGTCGCTCCCTAACTCCTTGGCCAGGTCCCGGGAGTCCAGCGTGAAGTCACCGCTGTCTGTTTCAATGGTCACGACGATGCTGACACCGTTTGCACCTGCGAGCAAGGTGGCGACGGTGGCGCCCAGATCCCCCATGGGCTGGCGATCCGGGTGTGAGAGGCTGAACGCGGCCAGGACCTGCGTCCCACGGTCCGGGCTGGAGGTGAGCGTGACGTCTCCGTCGCATTGCCGGGCTGCTTGGCGGAAGAACGAGAGGCCCAGGCCCACCCGTCGTTCGGTCCGCGTGGTGACGAAGGGATCGAAGATGGTCTCAAGGATTGCGGGGGGGATTCCCCGGCCGTTGTCCGAGATCTCCATCTTCATGCTATCCAATTGGGCGTCCTCATGGATCCGGATCTCCACCTCGCTAGCGCCCCCAGCCAACGAGTTCTCCACGATGTCCAGGATGTGCAGGGCCAGCTCCTCCATCATTGGAACACCGCCTGGACACGCTGCAACCTGAATGCTTCGAGCAGGGCGCCGAACGATTCGTCCGCCATCTCCACGAGTGCGAATCTTTTTCCAAGATCCGG
>CAYOTU010000317.1:0-4689 GCA_964406905.1 uncultured Myxococcales bacterium
TTCCTGAGCTCCATGGCGGTCTTGATGCCCTTCTCACGGATCGTCTTCACTGCGACCCGCATGGGAGTGGCGACGAAGAAGCGCTTCCCGAAGATCCTCAGCCAGCCTTTCTGGAGCCGGATCCCGAGGCCGGGCGCCTGGGGAACCGGGATCGTGCCGTCCGAGCCCACGGTGATCGTGGGGATCAGGCCGTCACGCCGCGCAGGGGTCCATCCCGGCGGTTCGAAGGGGTACTCGAGGAATTCTCGATTCTCCCAGGCTGCGAAAGCGTGGAGGTTGACCAGGAGGCCGATGCCGTTTGACCATGTATGGGGCGAGTACTGGAGGCCCCGGCGCCGACACTCGGCCATGACCTTGATCGCTGTGGTGAGGCCGGAGAACGTCGCGTCGGGCTGGTATTTGTCCAGGCAGTCCCGCTCGAAGAGGGCCCGTAGTTCGTGCCAGTCCCCGTGGATCTCCCCGCCCGCGATGGGGGTCTTCACAGCCTTCCTCAGCGTGGCCATGCCGTCCCAGTCGTGCATGTCCAGGGGCTCCTCGATCCACGCTATCCCCAGGTCGTCACAGGCCTTGCCGAACTCCGTCGCGTAGGCCAGATCCCAGGGGGGCGTCGGGTCGAAGAGGGACACGGGCCAGCCCTGGTTCGCGTCCACAGCGAGGGTGTACGCGTCGCCCATGTGCTCCCGAACCTGCCTGAGGATCGTCACATCATCCCGGCGGGCCGGGTCCCTGACCCGGATCTTCACCGCCCGGATTCCCTGTTCCCGGATTTGATCCAGGTACTCGCGCCGATCCTTTATCGGACGAAGCTCCCCGGTGGAAGCGTAGACCTGGGCCCGGGTCACGGTCTCCTTCCGTTCCTGGAGGAGCTTGTAGACCGGCTTTCCCTCCATCTTGCCCTGCAGGTCCCAGAACGCGTTCTCCAGCCACCAGTTGCGCCATCCCAGATAGGAGATCTCCCGAAGGCGCTGGCGCACCGTGGCCATGTCCCCGGCGTCCACGCCGATGAGGTAGCCCCCGATCAGGTCCCCAAGCCCCTCGCGTTCCCGTGCGAAAGCGGTCCCCGTAGCGATCCCCTCGAGCCCGTCATCGGTG
This sequence comes from uncultured Myxococcales bacterium, assembly GCA_964406905.1. Lineage (GTDB taxonomy): Bacteria > Myxococcota_A > UBA9042 > CAIXZC01 > CAIXZC01 > CAZNWW01. Next base: position 1,093 of record CAYOTU010000317.1, read on the forward strand.
AAGATCCGGACCAGCGTGAACCGGTTGTGGGTCTGAGGATAGCCCGGGATCCACGAGGGAAGGAAGGGGCGGTCCAGGGGAATGTTGACGTGGTACAGCTCGATTCGTTCCACCTTGCTCATGGGGCAGCTCCGCCGTGAGAATTATTGCACCATATGTTACAGGCTGGCGTCGGGATTGTATAGCCGCGCACATCTCTGCTCCGAAACTCGAAGGGATTGCATTCGCCCTGGAACTCGCGATATGCTCGGTTCCCGGGCGATACCCCACCACAGATTGGCACAACCACGAGGACATCGGATGCGCTACGACTGTAAGCTGGTGCTCGAGGACGGCTCGGTTTTCCCGGCGGCCTCCTTCGGCGGGGAGCTCGAACCGATCACGGGAGAGGTGGTCTTCAACACGGGGATGACCGGGTACGTGGAGACCCTGTCAGACCCCTCGTACAAGGGCCAGATCCTGGTGACCACCTATCCCCTGGTGGGCAACTACGGCGTCCCCGCTGAGCTTTTGGAGACGGGCCTCCCCCATCCCTTCGAGTCGCCGGGGATCCAGGTGTTGGGGCTCGTGGTGGCGCGCTACGAGGCGCACTACTCCCACCACGGCGCACGGATCTCCCTCCAGGAATGGCTGCGGCGCTGCGCCATCCCCGCCGTGCAAGGCGTGGACACCCGGGGCCTGACCCGGCGTCTGCGGGAGCACGGCACCATGCGGGGTGCGCTCGTCCCCCGGGACGCGGCCGATGCGTTGCCACCGGAAGACACCGTCCCAATGAAGGACGCGGTCCGGCTAGTCTCGATCCCCGGCGTGGATCGCTACCGGGCGCCCGGGGGAGCTGAGAAGACCCTGCTCCTCGTAGACTGCGGAGCGAAGCACAACATTCTGCGCAGCCTGCTCCGGCGCGGTGTGAACGTGATCCGGGTGCCCTGGGACTACGACTTCGTGGCTGACGATCTCGGTGCGGACGCGCTCTTCCTCTCCAACGGCCCCGGGGATCCCACTGACGTCCCGGACCTGGTGGCGCGGATCCGGGGCTACATGGAGACGGGGAAGCCTATCTTGGGCATCTGCCTCGGCCACCAACTCCTCGCCCTCGCCGCGGGTGCTCGGACCTACAAGCTCCCCTACGGGCATAGGTCCCAGAACCAACCGGTCTACGACCTCTTCCGCCGACGCAGCTACATCACCAGCCAGAACCACGGCTTCGCGGTGGACCGGGAGAGCCTCCCCGAGGGCTTCGAGGAGTGGTTCGTCAACGTAAACGATGGCACCAACGAGGGAATCCGACACTACAAGCGGGCCTGGATGAGCGTGCAGTTCCACCCCGAGGCCTACCCGGGGCCCGTGGAGTCCGGCGAGCTCTTCGACGAGTTCATCCGTCTGCTGCACCGGACCTGAGGAGGTAGTCATGTTCATCCAACCTGCCCGCAAGCCTAAGAAAGTCCTCCTCCTCGGCTCCGGCGCGCTGAAGATCGGCGAGGCCGGCGAGTTCGACTACTCGGGATCCCAGGCGATCAAAGCCCTCAAGGAAGAGGGCGTGAAGGTCGTCCTGATCAACCCCAACATCGCCACGGTGCAGACCTCCGCTGACATGGCCGACGAGGTCTACTTCCTGCCCGTGACGCCCGAGTTCATCGAGCAGGTCATCGAACGGGAGGCCGTGGACGCTATCCTCCTGGCCTTTGGGGGCCAGACAGCGCTCAACGCGGGCCTCGCGCTCCACGACGCGGGGGTCCTGGAGCGTCACAATGTCCGGGTCCTCGGGACCCCGGTCGAGACCATCCGCAGGACAGAGGATCGGGCCCTTTTCGCCGCGGCCATGGACGAAATTGACGTGAAGATTGCCCGCTCCATCGCCTGCTCGACCCCTGACGAGGTCCGCGCCGCGGTCGCGAAGATCGGCCTCCCCGTCATGCTGCGCGGCGCGTTCGCACTGGGCGGCCTCGGATCGGCCATCGTTCGGGATCAGGACCATCTCGAACGCATGCTCGAGGCCCTCTTCTCCCAGACCACCCAGGTCCTGGTGGAAGAGAGTCTCGAGGGCTGGAAGGAGATCGAATACGAAGTCGTGATGGACGCGCACGGCAACGGGGTGACCGTCTGCAACATGGAGAACATGGACCCCATGGGAATCCACACGGGGGAGTCCATCGTCGTCGCGCCGAGCCAGACCCTCAACAACGCTGAGTACCACATGCTGCGGGAGGTGGCCCTCCGTGCGATCCGGCATCTGGGGGTCTGCGGCGAGTGCAACATCCAGTACGCTCTGGACCCCGAGGGGGACGACTACCGGGTCATCGAGGTCAACGCCCGCCTCTCCCGCTCCTCGGCCCTGGCGAGCAAGGCGACGGGCTACCCCCTCGCGTACGTGGCTGCGAAGCTAGCCCTCGGGCACAGCCTCACGGACCTCCCCAACCAGATCACCCGCTGCACGAGCGCGTTCTTTGAGCCGGCCCTGGACTACGTCGTGGTCAAGGTTCCCCGGTGGGACCTGGAGAAGTTCGACCGGGTGGAGCGAACCATCGGCTCCTCGATGAAGTCCGTGGGGGAGGTCATGGCCATCGGCCGGGACTTCCTCGAAGCCCTCCAGAAGGCCCTCCGCATGGTCGGAGTCGGCGTCCAAGGGCTTGAGGGCGAGACCATGCAGCGCGTGGACCTGGACGAGGCCGTGTCCGTGGCGAGCCCCTACCGGGTCTTCGCCCTGGCCAATGCCCTGCGCCGGGGCTATTCGGTGGAGCAGCTCCATGAAAGCTCCAGCATCGATCCCTGGTTCCTCCACCAGGTCGCCCGGGTGGTGGCGATGGAGGGGCGCGTTACGGACGCGGCTTGGCCCCTGTCGACGGATCTCCTGGAGGATCTCAAGTGCGCGGGCTTCTCGGACGCGCAGATCGGGCGCCTCGCCGGACACACCGAGGCCGAGGTCCGGACCCTCCGCTGGGACGCCGGGCTCCACCCGATCCGCCGCCAGATCGACACCCTCGCCGCCGAGTATCCAGCGGAGACCAACTACCTCTACCTGAGCTACGACGGTCGCGAGGACGAGGCCCCGCGGCCGGAGCGGGAGCGTGTCATCGTCCTCGGCTCGGGCGTGTACCGCATCGGGAGCTCCGTAGAGTTCGACTGGTGCTGCGTGAGCGCGCTCCAGGAGGCCCGTGCCCTCGGCTACGAGACGGTCCTGATCAACTACAACCCCGAGACCGTGTCCACGGACTTCGACATCTGCGACCGGCTGATCTTCGACGAGATCTCCTTGGAGACGGTCCTGGAGATCTGCCGCAGGGAGAACCCCGTGGGGGTCATCGTCTCCGTGGGCGGGCAGGTGGCGAACAACCTCGCGGTCGGCCTCGCTGCCGCGGGTATCTCGATCCTCGGTACAGCCGCGGATCGCATCGACAACGCTGAAGATCGGCACCGCTTCTCAAACCTCTGCGACCGGGCGGGGATCGATCAGCCACGGTGGACGGAGTACACGGGAAACCAGGATCTCGACCGGGTCGCGGAGCAAGTCGGCTACCCGGTTCTCGTGCGGCCCAGCTACGTCCTCTCGGGCGCGGCGATGCGCGTCGTGGACGACCGGGAGCACTTGCAGAGCTTCCT
>CAYOTU010000318.1:0-4685 GCA_964406905.1 uncultured Myxococcales bacterium
TGCGCGCGCTGGAAGCCCCTGGCCTTAAAGCGAATTGCCTGGTCCAGGGCATGGATTTGCGTCACGACGACTCCGTCCTCCTTCTCCTCCTCGCGGAAATACTCGGAGCTGTAGGCCGACTTGATCCAGAAGTTGATCCGAGCGGCCTTGAAGCCCCCCTCCTCCGGGATCCGCAGATACGACTTCGCCCGCAACGCTATGTCGATGCTGTCCCCGCTGCAGACACCCTTGGAGAAAAGCACAGCGGTGCCGTCCCGCTTGCGCTGGTCCGGGGTCAACTCCTTCATCTCGCTCGGAGGTGCCACCTTGATCACGAAATCGCAGTCGCCTAAACGGAGGTCGGTCAGGCGGAAGCGCTCCTCCGCTACCTGCTTGCCGTCCTTCTTGAACCGCAACAGGAAGACCGGGCTTCGAGCCACCACGTCCGCCAGGCTCACGGAGATCTCGCCCACGTACTTCGTGAGGGTCTCCACCCCCGCGTCCGCCGCGTCGCCCACCGCCTCGACCTCCGTGGGCTCCAGGATAACTGAGCCAGCATCGATTGTGCCCATGAGCTGCCCGGTCCTGATGTAGGGGATGATTGCGCTGAACAACGCTCCGAGCGCAGGAGCCTGCTCCATTTCGAGGTCCTCGATGTTGCCGACATAGACCCGGGGCATGTCGTAGCCGTGGATCTTGCTGAACCATATCTCAGCGTCATCTATCACGCCACCAAGGAGGTCCATGCGAAACTCGACCGAGACCGAACCGGGGGAGAGGAGATCCCAGGGAGAGACCGAGATCTCCAGCTCCTCGATCTCGATATGGCCGCCCTCCGGCTCGAAACCGAAACCCGAGACATCTACGCCGGCCAGGCCCCCCCCTTTCGCTGGCGGCGGGACAGCCGCGGCCGCAGGGCCCTTGCCCTTCACGACGCCCGGCTTCAGGTTCTTGGCCGCGGCCTTGGCCGCGTCTGCGTCATGGGCCTCATCGGACTTCTTCTTCGTCTTGCGGAACGCTGAGAAATCCAGGTCCAGCGAGATGTCCCGCAGCACGATGGTGCCCGGGCTCATGCGCTCGGTCTCGCCGATGTCAATCTGGACGGTCTCGGACTCGTTGACCTTGTGCTGCATCCACGACGAGAAGCTCTCCACCGGAATCAGCAGGAAGACGAACACCACGAACGCGGCCAGGAACAGCGCTATCGACACCAGGATCGCCAGGAGCTTGCGGAACATGCTACTCCTCCTCCTTGTCACCCTTCGGCGCCTGGTAGATGAACATGGCCACCGAGGTCTTCCCGCGAACAAAATGCGGCTTACCGAACTTCCGGTGGAACTCCAGGTAGGACACGTACATCAAGCGCTCGGGCTCTTCGACAAGATTAAGGAACTCCAGGACTCCGGGGAACTCTACGAATTCGAACTCCATGGGCTGGGTCAACTCCCAGATCGGGGTCTCCTTCCGCGCTGCGCGCTTCTCGCTCTCCGAAGCGAACTCACCGAGGACGATGGGGCGTCGATTCGTCTTTGCGTCGTAGCGTGCAATGGCCTTGTTGAAGGTGGTCTGGGACTCCTTGTTGTTCTTGAACAGGGTCACCTGCACTTTGCGGGCGATCTTGTCGATCGCTGTCTGAATCTTGGGATCGTTCTTCTTGATCACGCTCTCGAGGGCATCCTTCCGCTCCATGGAGACCACGTAGGTCTGTGCGTCGAGGCGAATCTGCTCCAGCACCGCCTGCGCTTCCTCGAACTCAATCTGAAGGTCATCCACCTTGCTCTCGATAAAAATATATGCGACGGCTGCGGTTCCCACGAAGAGCACCAGGAGAAGGCTGAGTATGAGACGGCGCTCCCGGGTACCGAGCTGACTCCAAAAACCGAATCGTCCAGACAGGGCGGCCATGGGTCCTCCTTATCGTCCCGGGCGGATCGAGGGGATCCGCCGCTTGAGGTCCGTTCCGACAGGGCGCTCCACGGTTCGTGGCGACGGAATCCCCGACCGCGTGATGGGGGCAGGCTCTACCCGTGTGGTGCCGCGGAGTCCGCCAAGGTGGGGCGGACCGTCTAACCGTGGAAGGGGCTTCCCGGAGGGTACACCGACGGGCGGAGCCACGGTCGCAGGCTCCCGGTTGGGATCGGACGGAGCCTGTGGGAGGGGCTTCAGCCCCGATTCCCCCTGTGGGAGATGCTCCCCGGAGGGCGCCCCAGGCGCGGGCTCCGGTTCCACGGTCGCAGGCTCCCGGCTGGGATCGGTCGGATCCTGTGGGAGGGCCTTCAGGCCCGATTCCCCCTGTGGGAGGGCCTTCCCGCTGGGATCCGTGGAGGATTCCGTCCCCTTGTCCGCGCCGGGGCCGACGTCTTTCACGGATTGCCGATCCTTGGCCTTTGGACAGGCCACATTGAAATTCAAGGAGAACCGCTGCCACCCCTTGCGCTCCGCGTCGGACACGACCACCTGCTGGTCGCTCCGGACCACATTATGGAAGCAGGGGTGCTGCTCCACCGCGGTCTCGAAGAGCTCCAACGTGGCCACGGAGGAGCAGTCCCCGGTGATCTCCACCATACCGCTCACGCCCTTGGCCTCGTTGGTCATATCCACGACGATACGGTTCATCTTGAGCCCATGGGTCAAAGGCTCAGTGGGCATCACTGGCGGGATCTCGTCGGGAGACGGGAGCGCCCCCTCCAACTCGGCGAGGGCCTGCTCTTCCGGCGTCATCTCGGGCGGGGACGCAGCCACCTCGGGCAAGATGAGATCCTCCTCGCCGCCCTCGACTGTCAGGCCGTCGATGGTCGCTATGACCGCCTCCACCTCGTAGAAGGCCTCCAGGCCCGTCATATCCGGATATACGGTCCAGGACTCGGCACCGGGCATCCCCTCGAACGCGCTCATGACCTCGTCGTAGTCATCGAGGGACTCCCCCAAGATCTCGTCCGAGAGCCCCAGGATCTCCTCCTTGAGAATCTCGTTCATGTCGCTCATGGCCTGGTATTTGAGGAAACTCGGTGTGATGAACGCGAGGACCATCAGGAAGGCCATCAAACCAAGATAGACCAAGCGCCCCCGCAGGTTGCGGAAGTCACCAGCGTAGGGGAAGGCCAGTCGCCGGAAGTTGATCCGCCCACCGTCGCCACCCTTCACCGAGTCCAACGCCAGGACCAGGGCCGGGATCATCCCGGGGTCGTCCAGGTCCGCAGGAATTGCGACCTTGAATTGGGAGGCCTCCAGGATCTCGGCCCGGAGCCCCAGTTCAGCGGAGAAGAACTCCGGCAGGCCCTGGAGCCGGGCACCGCCGCCAAAGAGGTAGACCGGAATATCCGCGTCAGCGGACACGGTCTTGAGAAGAACCTTCAGGTCCCGAACCACGGGCACGAGCTCCTCCCGGAGCCACGCAGCCACCTCGTGGGTCCTGCCCTCGCCCTCCTCGCCCTGCCCTGCGGGAAAGAGGTGGGCCCCGTGCTTGATCCGCTCGGCCTCCTCCATGTCCACGCTGAGCCCCCGGGCGATGCGCCGCGTGAGGACCATGCCGCCCCGCAGAATGCTGCGCACCCCCAAGATAGCGCCGCCAAGGACCAGGACAGCCAGGGTCTTGGAGTGGCCCATGTCCACCAGCAGCATGGGCTCCAGGCTGCCGCTGCTGCGGATCATTCCCTCGATCTTGGACATGGCCAGGATCGGATGTCCTATCACCCGCGGGTCGAGCTTCGCCGCGTCCAACTCGCGGATCATCTCTTCTATATCTTCCCGGGGGACCACCGACGCGAAAATATCCGCGCCGCCGCCCTTCCCGCTGGCCTTTCGCAGAGTGTAGTCCCCGATGATCTCGTCTGCTGGATAGGGGACGTGCTGTTCCAGCTCGAACGGCAGGATCTGATCCACCTTGCTGCGATCGGTGAAGGGCACCTCGAGGCGACGGTTCAACACCCGCTCACCTGGATAACCCACGGTGACAGCGTCCCCCGCGAGCTTCTTCTCCCCGAAAACCTCCCGAAGCAGCTTCCATGTCTCCCGATCCCGGCCCTTGCCGTCGGCGCGGCTGGCCATGGGGTGCTCCTCCACCCGGGCCAACCCGGTGCCCACCAGGGTCCGGTTGAGCGTCACCACCTTGAGCGACCAGGCCCCTAAGTCCACAGCCTTGAATTTCTGCGCCATCCGGCTACTCCCTCCAATAAACGATACGGCCAGTGGACGTATCCACCACCGCAACGAGGGTACGCTCGATAGAACCAGCCCTGCCGACCGCGGTCACCCGCCAGATCTTGCCCTTGGTCCCAACCTTCTGCTGCAAGGATGCCGTGTCCAGGGGAAGCTGTGTTCCCGTATAGGCGGAGAGCTTCGTAAAGAAATTCGTGAAGGATCTCGCTGACGAGAAGGGCGGAGTAAAGAGCTGGTTCTTGACATTGCGGCAGACCTCAAAAAGGTAGCCGACCTCGTCTATGGGTGTGGGGATCCCCTGGGCCCGCAACTGGGGATTGCAGACCATGAGTCCCCCGTCGATCATGTGAGAACAGACCAGGCCCTTCACAGTCTCCAGGTCCGCTGAGTTGACATTGAGCTTCTCGGTATTGTAGACCGTGACCCGGTCCTTCAGCAGGCAGTAGATCCCCTCGGTGACCCCATCCACGAGGCGCACTTCGTCGATGGTGTCATAGTACGCGTTCTTGACCTTGTACTCTGCGTCGTCGGGTGCTGCCCGCTCGCCG
>CAYOTU010000319.1:0-4680 GCA_964406905.1 uncultured Myxococcales bacterium
CTCCATCCAGTTCTGGCTGATCGACCTCTTCGGGACACCCCGGGTCTCCCACGTTCCCGCGTCGGGGCTGGACCGGATCATAGAGAACGGCGTGCCCCTGGACGGCTCCTCCGTAACCGGCATGGCCCGCGTGGAGCGCTCGGACATGACCGCGATCCCGGATCTGGACAGCTTCCGGCTGGTGCCTGGGACAGCGGGGATCCCCGCGTCCGCGATCCTGTTCTGCGATGTCCACCGCCCCGACGGCACCGGCCAGGCCATGGACTCCCGAGCCTTCCTGCGCCGGACCCTCGAGAAGGCCTGGGGCATGGGCTTCACCCGCTTCGACCTTCTCACCGAGTTGGAATACTACTACTTCAAAGATTGCACTGCCGCCATCCCCGCTGACCAGGGCGGCTACTTCGAGGCCCCCCGAGCAGACGCCAGCACCCGGGCCCTCATGGACACCGCTGAGGTCCTGGAAGACGTGGGCATGGGGATCCGCGTGTTCCACCATGAGGGCGGGCCTGGGCAGCACGAGATAGAGTTCCTCCTCGCTGACGCGCTCCGCCAGAGCGACAGCCTGGTCCTGGCCAAGGTCCTCGTGGACACGGTAGCGCAGAAGCACGGCCTCCACGCGTCCTTCATGCCCAAGCCCATGGGTGACCTCATCGGCTCGGGACTCCACGTCCACCAGATCCTCTGGAAGGGCGAGGAGAACGCGTTCTTCGACTACGGCCGCACCACCAGGAACCTGATCTCCGAGACGGGGATGCAGTACGTGGCGGGCCTCCTGGATCACGCGCAGGAGATCACCCTCTTCACCAACCCGACGGTGAACTCGTACAAGCGCCTGGTGCCGGGCCACGAGGCCCCGACCTTCCTGACCTGGGGGATCCAGAACCGCCTGGCGCTGATCCGGGTCCCCGCGTTCACCCCTGATCAGCCCAAGCGCTGCCGGCTCGAGTACCGGGCAGCAGACCCCATGGCAAACCCCCACCTGATGATGGGCCTCCAACTCGCCTCGGGCCTGGACGGCATCGAGCGAGGCCTCACAGCACCCCCGGAACTCAAGGAGAACACGGACCTCCTCACGCCGGAGGAGCGGGAGGCGAAGGGGTACCGCTGCCTCCCCGAGGACATGGAGGCGGCCATTCATATAGTGGAGGAGTCTTCATTCCTGCGCGAGGTCCTCGGCGAGGACCTGGTCGCCAAATACGTCGCCATTAAGAAGGAGGAGTGGGCCTCCTTCCGCCAGCACGTCACCGACTGGGAAATTCAAAAATATATATAAATGCGAGGAACGATATGAACCGAAAACAGCGCATGGCAATGATTGTCGTGATCCTGACCGCGCTCGTCGCGGCCGCGGCCCTCGCCACCGAGGAGTCCGCGCCGAAGCCGTACACCCCCTCCGCGACCGCGGAGCGAACGGAGGTGCCTTCCATGTACAAATGGGACCTGAACCCGCTCTTTGCCGGACCTGACGAGTGGGTCACAGCCTTCGCTGCCCTGGAGAAAGACGTACCGAGTCTCGACGCGTGCAAGGGCGCGCTCGGCGAGGGCGCTGCGAAGGCCAAAGAGTGCCTCGACATGGCGACAGCGCTCACGCTGCGCTCGGACCGGCTGGGCCAGTACGCGTTCCAGGTCTGGTCAACGGACCGGCGTGACCCGAAGGCCCAGGAGCTTTATGAAAAGTCCGAGTACATCGCGGCCAAGGTGAACTCCGCGCAGTCCTTCATCGAGCCCGAGCTCCTGGAGCTGGACGCGGCCGCGCTGGAGGCCCTGCGCAACGACGCGTCCCTCACAGACTACGACCACCTCATCGACGACCTCGCCCGGCGAAAAGCCCACGTCCTGGACAAGTCAGGCGAAGCGGTCCTGGCCTTGACCCGGGCCCTGGCAGGGACGCCGTACACGGTGCTCAACAGCCTCCAGGGCGAGACCCCCTTCCCCGTAATCAAGGACGCGAAGGGAGAAGACGTGGAGCTCGGCTTCGCCAACTTCCCGAAGTACAGAGCGGACACAAACCGTGAAGTCCGGATGGCCGCGGTGGCTGCGTTCTTCGGCGGCCTTGAGAAGTTCTCAAAGTCCTACGCAGCGTCCCTGGCCATGAAGGTCAAGGCCGACGTCTACATCGCGCAGGCTCAGGGCTACGACTCCGCGCTTGAGGCCTCCCTGGACGCGGACGCTGTTACCATGGAGCTGTACGACACGCTCCTGAAGGTCACCCACGACAACCTCCCCCGGACCCTGCACCGCTACGTGAAGGTGAAGAAGAAGCTCCTGGGCCTCGATGAGATCCACTACGCGGACATGTACACGCCCCTGTTCCCGGACGTTAAGGAGGCAGTGCCCTACGCGGAGGCCCTTACCCTGACCCTGGCCGCGATGAAGCCCATGGGTGAGGAGTACACGGGGATCCTGGAGAAAGGCCTCGATCCCAAGGCAGGCTGGGCCGATGTCTACCCGAGCGCGGGAAAGAAGTCGGGCGCATACTGCACGGGCCACTGGGGGCTGCACCCCTACGTCTTCCTCAACTACATGGACGAGCTGGACGACGTCTTCACCACGGCCCATGAGTACGGCCACGCGATGCACTTCTGGTACAGCCAGAAGAACCAGCCTTACGCCAAGTCCGACTCCCCGATCCTCCTGGCCGAGATCCCCTCGACCTTCCAGGAGGCCATGCTGATGGACCACCTGATCAAGAGCAGCAAGGAGAAGCAGCGGACCATGGCGCTCTTGGTGAAGCAGCTCGAGAACATTCGCCTGACCATAATCCGGCAGGTGATGTTCGCTGAATTCGAGAAGCTGATCCACGACGAGGTCGAGCGCGGCGGCGCGCTCACTGCGACCCGGTTCTCAGAGCTCTACGAGGACCTGGTGAAGCGCTACTTCGGTCCGGACTTCACCTTTGACGAGCTGGACAAGTACGAGTGGGCCTACATCCCCCACTTCTACTACAACTTCTACGTGTACAAGTACGCGACCGGGCTCATGGCAGGGTTCGCATTCTCAGGCAAGATCCTGGGCGGCGACGTGGAGATCCGGGACCGGTTCATCGACTTCCTCAAGGCCGGCGGCTCAGACTACCCGGTGGAGACCCTCAAGAAGGCCGGCGTGGATCTCACAGATCCCGAGGTCATGGAAGAAACCTACGAGCTCTTCGCCAGGACCTTGAAGAAGCTGGAGATGCTCCTGGACTGAGGTCGTTTTCTTTCTAAAGCCTGAGTTTTTGACACCTGCATTCAAAAACAGCCTTGATTTTTTATAGGCTGACTACAATAATACTATCCAAGAACGTCCTTTTGCTGCCCTGAGGGTCGGCGCAAAAATAGGTTGTGCGTTTTCGGTGAGGACCGGGCGGCGAGGTCAAGGCGCGGTGACGCAGGCGTACCCGAAGGTACGTCGAGGAGGCGCAACGCAGAGATCGTCGTTCGGGACCAGCGAAAACGTGCGAGTTATTGTTGCGCAGGCCCTAACCTAAGGTGGGACAATGAGACGGCTGGTAGACGAGACGCTCGAACAATGGAGGGTCAACCCCCGGCGAAAGCCCTTGCTTGTGCGCGGGGGTCGCCAGGTGGGGAAGACCCACTCCCTGCTCACGTTAGGAAAGAGATCCTTCGGAAATACCGTGCACTTGGATTTCGAGCGTGACCCTGATCTATCGCTGACTTTTGACAAGGATCTGGATCCGAGGCGCCTTATCGCCGCATTGGAGGTCATCACCGGAACCCGGATCCGCCCGGGAGAGACGCTCCTGTTCATGGACGAGATCCAGACCTGTCCGCGGGCGATCATGTCGCTGCGCTACTTCAAGGAACAGGCACCGGAGTTGCACGTCGTGGCCGCGGGCTCGCTGCTTGAGTTCGCACTGCGTGACCTCTCGTTCCCTGTCGGTCGGATACAGTTCCTCGAGATGTTCCCCATGACCTTCGCAGAGTACCTGTGGGCCATGGGCAACTCCCAAGCAGCGGAGATCGTTCTGTCGCGTCCCGAGATCATTGGAGAGGATGTCCACGTCCACCTCCTCGGAGAGTTGCGGCGGTACCTCGCCGTGGGGGGCATGCCTGAGGCGGTCAACACCCTGACGACCTCGGGATCTTTTGTGGACTGCGGCGAGGTCCACAGGGAAATCATCGAGGGTTATCGTGCTGACTTCTCAAAGTACGCGCCCCGCGCTGACAAAACCTGCCTGAGGACGGTAATGGCAGCAGCGGCACGGTCGGTCGGCCGGCAGATCAAGTATGCCCGGCTGGCGGAGGGCTTCTCGAACGCGACCATCCACCGGGCGTTTGATCTGTTGCACACAGCCCGAATCCTGCGCAAAATCCGCTCAACCTCCCCGACCGGCCTGCCCCTCGCAGCCCATGCGTCGGAAAAAGTCTTCAAGGCCCTGTTCCTCGATGTCGGGTTGATGCAACATGTCTGCGGCATCAAGATGGACGTGGATTACGCATCGACAGACCTCGTGGACCTTCACCGTGGCGCAGTCGCTGAGCAGTTCGTTGGCCAGGAGTTGGCCGTCACCCAGGGTGGAGAGCTTCACTATTGGTCCCGCCCCGCCCGGGGCAGCTCCGCGGAGGTGGACTACCTCGTATCCACAGGTACGGACGTTGTACCTGTGGAGGTCAAGAGCGGGGACACCGGTCGGCTACGTAGCCTCCAGATGCTCCTGGACGCGTACCCGAACTGCCG
>CAYOTU010000320.1:0-4678 GCA_964406905.1 uncultured Myxococcales bacterium
GAGCTGCCTCGACGGCTCGGCCCTCACCGGAGGCCTCGCCCTGGCCCATGACTGCGCGGCCCTTCTGGTGCATCACCCGGCGTACGTCAGCGAAGTCCAGGTTGATCAGGCCCGGCTCGATGACCAGGGACGAGATACTCTTCACCGCGTGGTAGAGCACGTCGTCAGCGATGCCGAAGGACTCGGACAGGGTGGCGCTCCCACCCGTGTGCTCGAGGAGGCGATCGTTTGGGATCACGATCAGGGAGTCGACGTTCTTCTCCAACTCAGAGATGCCGTTCTCCGCGTTGCGGCTGCGGCGTACCCCCTCGATGGCGAAGGGCTTGGTTACGATGCCGACGGTGAGGGTGCCCGCGTCCATCGCGGCCCGTGCGATCACCGGCGCTGCACCGGTGCCGGTGCCGCCGCCCATGCCCGCGGTGACGAACACCATGTCCGCGTTGCCGAGCATCTCGGTCAGCTTCTGCTGGTCCTCCATCGCTGCGCTTTTTCCGATCTCGGGGTCAGCCCCTGCGCCCAGACCGCTGGTGAGCCGCGCGCCGATCTGGAGGCGGTGATCGGCCATGCTGCACTCCAGGGACTGGAGGTCGGTGTTCGCCGCGATGAAGCGGACCCCCTCAAGATCCCGCTTGGAGATCATGTTGTTCACCGCGTTTCCGCCGCCACCACCGACGCCGAAGACCACGATGCGGGCGTGGTTACCAATCTCAGGAAGGTCGGCCATAATCTTGCTCATCTCTCTCTCCTTGGGTTGCCTTGCGGTTATTTTCCTTTGAACCATCGTCTCTCGCTTCCTAGAACGCCTCTTTGAACCAGCCGCCGATCTTCTTGAAGACGCCGCTCCGGTTGTGCGCGCTCTCGCTGCGCCGCGTCCGTACCACCGGATCCGGCTCATCCACGTCGGCCCAGGCAGTCAGCCCCAGCACCGTCGCATAGGCGGGCCCCTGCACCACGTCCACCAGGCCACCGAATTCCTCCAGGTTGGGTCGGCCAACCCGTACCGGCATGCCCAGGATGCCCTCTGCCAGCTCATCGATTCCGGGGAGTTGGGCCGTGCCGCCTGTGAGGACGATCCCCGCGCCCAGGAGGTCGGCGAAGCCCGACTTCTGCACCTCGTCGAAGATCGGGTACATCATCTCCTCGACCCGGGGCTCGATGATGTCGGCGAGCATGGATCGCTTCTGCATAACCGGGTCTCGACCGCCGAAGCCGGGGACTTCGATCTCCTCGTCTTCACCCACCATGGCGGCCATGGCGCAGCCGTGGCGGGTTTTGATCCGCTCCGCCTCGCGGCGGGGTGTGCGGAGGCCCATGGCCACGTCAGCGGTGATTAGATCCCCCGCAAAGGGCATGGACGCAGTGTGGATCACAGCGTCGTTGTGCCAGATTACGAGGTCGGTGGTGCCCCCGCCGATGTCTACCAGGACCACCCCCAGCTCCTTCTCGTCGGCCGTCAGGACCGCTGCGGAGGATGCCAGGCCACCGAAGGCTCGGTTGGCCACGGTGAGGTCGTTGCGGAGGCAGCAGGTCAGCAGGTTATCAAGCGCGGTCCGGGCGCAGGTGACGATATGCACCTTGGCCTCGAGCCTGACCCCGGTCATGCCGATGGGGCTGCTCATGATGTCGTTGCTGTCGATCACATAGCCCTGCGGCAGGGTGTGGATTACTTGCCGGTCCTCGGGGATCCGGATTGCCTGGGCCGCCTCGATGACTCGGCGAAGGTCGTCTCCACCTACTTCACGGTTGCGGACAGCCACGAGGCCCTTGGAGTTAAACCCCCGGATCTGGCTGCCGGACACTGACACCATGATGGTGCCTACGTCCTTTGCCGCCATCATCTCCGCTTCCTCGATGGCTCTTTCGATGGCCTCGACTGTGCGGTCGATGTTGTTGACGATTCCGTTCTTCACCCCATAGGACGGCGCTTTGCCGATCCCGAGGATGTCGATTCCACTGGGGCCACGCTCGGCCACGAGCGCCACGACCTTGGTCGTGCCGACGTCAACCCCAACGATGACGCTATCCCTCTTTCCCATCATTTGCCTCCACGGTTTCCATACTGATACAAGTTTTGCCAATCATTCCGGTCTTCATCATGGGAGGAACTCCCTCGGCGCGCCCCGCAAGGGGATCACCCGTCGCCGGTCCGGCCCGGACAGATCAAGGTGTGCGGCTGTGACCGCGACCTTCCATGGGTGGGTGTCATTGTCCAAGAGGACAGTGATGACCTCCGCCTCCCGGCTGTCCAGATCCGAGAGCACCACCTTGAGCCGCTCCCATTTCTTAACAAAGGGGCCGTGCCCCAGCACGAAGGTGACCTGGCCGGCCCGGGAGTAGATGCGGAATCCCTCCACAGGATCGACGGAGATCTCTTCGAGCGGGAAGCGATCACCGAGGCCGGTACGGCCGTACTCGGAGATCAGCGCCAGCGCCTCCGCCAGCATCGACTGCAGGCCGAGGCTGTGCATTTCCTCCAGCCGGACGGACTCCATGCTGCTCAGGGACATGACCGGGAGGTCGGGGTACTCCCGGACGCCCACCCGCGTAAATGGGGTAGCGGTGTCGTCCAACAGATAGAGGTCTCCGGCCGCGAGGACCGCGACCGGGGCGCGTTCGGTGATTTCCACGATCAGCGTATTGGGGAGTTCTCGCCGAACCTGGACCTTGCGCACCCAATCTACCCGAGCCAGAGCATGTTCCACCGCGTCGGGGTCGATGGCCATGATGCTGGTCCCGAGGCGGAGACCCGCGGCCTCGGCCACGTCCTCCTCGGTGAGATGGGAGAGGCCCTCGCACCGGATTACCTTCAAAGCGAAGTGGGGGCTGCCCATTGCGTAGAGGATTCCCCGATAGAGCCCGATTGGGACGGTGGCCACGAGCGCGGCCAGCGCGATGTAGACGAGGGGCTGGGCCAGGGCCAGGAGGGCCCGGAGCAGCCGCTCGCGGCGGATCAGACGGTGAACGGAGCGGCCCCTCGTGTTTTTTGCTCGGCGCCCACCCTCGCGCTGCCGCAGCCCGCGTTTCGGGGCGTACTTCGACTTGGGGTCGGGACCCAGGCCGAAGAGCCATCGGAGCGCGTTCTTCATCGTACCACCTCCCCACATACGTCGAGGACCGCTGCGGCTGCGTCGGGGCGCCCCATGCCGCGGCTTCCCGCTACCAAGCGACCCAACTCCCCTGGATCGGAATGCAGCGTTGCCAGTCGCTCGATGAATTGATCGCTGTCGAATTTGGCCTGGATGATCACATCGGCCCCTCCTGCCCGCTCCATAGCCCAGGCGTTATGCTCCTGGTGGTTGTCCGTGGCGAAAGGGAATGGGACGAGGATCGCGCCCAGGCCGATGGCGGTGAGTTCCGCGATCGTCGTCGCACCGGCCCGGCATACCACCAGGTCGCTGCCAGCGAGGAGCTGGGCCATGTCTTCGATAAAGGGGATGACCTCGACCCGAGGGCTCCCCGCGTATGAGGCGAGCGTCTCATCCTCTCGTCCAAGGCCGCATTGGTGGGTCACCCGGACATCCGGGTGGTCCTCCAGGAACATTGCGAGGCTCCGGGCCAGGTCGGTGTTCAGGAAGCGGGCCCCCTGGGAGCCGCCGAGGACCGTGATGTTGCGGAGGTCGTTCAACTCCGCAGGGCGGTCAGCGAGCGCGCGAATCGCTGCCCTGACCGGGTTACCGGTGAAGACGGCCTTGAGGACGTTGAGATGAGACGCGGTCATCATGAAGCTCGTGCATACTTTTCGGGCCACGCGGGACAGGACCCGGTTGGTGAGGCCCGGGATGCTGTTCTGTTCGCAGATGACCAGGGGAATCCCGGCCAGGGATGCTGCAGCGCCAGCAGCGAAGGACGCGTAGCCCCCGGCGCCGACCACGACGTCGGGTCGGAATTTTTTCAGAAGCGTCGATGCTTCGCGGACGCCGCCCGGGAGCGTGGAGAGGCTGCGCAGCCGGGTGAGAGGCCCCATTCCCTTGACTCGTCCGCCTCCGGAGATGACCTCCAGGTCAAATCCTGCTGCCGGAACCATGGTTTCCTCGATCTTCCCCGCTGCTCCGAGGTAGAGGACGGTCCCGCCACGCGCTGTCCACTCCTCGGCTAGAGCCAGGAGGGGGGTTACGTGGCCACCGGTGCCGCCACCTGCTACGCAGAGGCGTTCCATCAGTCTTCCCTCTTCAAAACGATCACGTTCGTAGTTTCCGTCGCCTCCTCCACCGCTGCCATTGCACGAGCCTTGGCAGCCTCTGGAGAGAGCAGGTTCCTGGACACGTTGAGCAGGAGGCCCATCGCCGCGGCGATGATTACCATGTTCGATCCACCGAAACTCACCAGCGGAAGGGGCAGGCCCTTGGTGGGCAGCACACGGCAGTTCACCGCCATGTTGATCCCCGCCTGGACCGTGATCAGGAGGGTCATGCCGAAGGCCAGGTACCGCATGAAGGGATCCCGTGACCGCCACGCAATGACGGTGCCCCGGTAGAGGATGTAGAGGAAGCAGGCCGCAATGAGAGCTACACCGATGAAGCCCAACTCCTCGCCGATCACTGAAAAAATGAAGTCTGTCTGGGACTCGGGGAGAAGCCCGGTGATGTTCTGGCGCCCGTTGCCCAGCCCCGCTCCGAAAAAGCCGTTGGACGCGAAGCCCGTGAGAGACTGCGTGAGCTGGTAGCCCCAGGTCTTTTCG
>CAYOTU010000321.1:0-4671 GCA_964406905.1 uncultured Myxococcales bacterium
AGCGACTGCGGCAGCGCCGAGGCCGATGATGCCGACCGTCTTCCAGGTGGACAGGAGTTCCACCTCCGCCTTGGGCTTGAGTTGGTTCATCATAAAGATGTAGTCGCGGTCCGACGCTACGAGTTGCTGGTTGATAATGCGGAAGTTGTAAGGCGTGATGCGGTAGGACTTGCCCTCAACGTCCCTTACAAAGAGGCGGGTTCCCGGCTCCACGACGACCTTCTCTTCCTTCTGCGCCGGCAGCGCTATGCCCGTGCCCTTGTCAGCGGATTGCACCTTCTGGAGGTCATCCATATTTACGTAGTACGTGTTATAGCAAGCGGCCGAGCCGAAGGACACCAGGACGAGCAGTGTGGCGATCTTGTACATGGTTCCTCCTTTCGTCGAGGGCGTCAAACCGCCCACCGAATCTTAATCCATAGGAAGATACAGCAACGCGCTGCGTGACTTCAACAGGTTTCTTTCACGGTCGGCAAGCTTCCTGTTCGGCTGTCCCCGAGATGGATTCTATTCGATGTAGCCATTATGCAGGCTGGAGATGTCCACATCGCCCGACCTCAGTGCGTCCTTGCGCTTGCGGTAGTTATGCAGCTTGAGTCGCAGCGCGTTGAGCTTGATGAAGCCGTCCGCGTCCGCATGCTGGTAAACCGTATCCTCGTCAAAGGTTGCCACCGCCTCGCTGTACAGGGAGTTGGGCGATTTGCGGCCCATGACCTCGACGTGGCCCTTGTAGAGGCGCACCCGGGCGACGCCCGTCACGCCTTCCTGGACCATGTCCATGAACTTGAGCAGCAGCTCCATCTCAGGGGAGAACCAGAAGCCGTTATAGATGTACTCGGTGAACCGAGGCAGGAGCATATCCCGGATCCGCGTCACCTCGCGGTCTAAGGTGATGCTCTCCACTGCCCGGTGAGCGATGTGAAGGATCGTGCCGCCCGGGGTCTCGTACACGCCCCGGCTCTTGATGCCAACGAAACGATTCTCGACGATGTCGGCCCGGCCCACGCCGTGGCGCGCACCAAGCGCATTCATGGTAGTAAGCAAGGCGGCAGGGGGCAGCGCCTCGCCGTTCACTGTGACAGGGGTCCCGTCCTCGAAGCCGATCTCGACATCCTCCGGCTCGTCGGGCGCGTCCATGGGACTGGTCGTGGTAAGAAACATGTCCTTCATGGGTGCATTCCAGGGGTTCTCGAGAATCCCGCCCTCGTAGGAGATGTGCATAAGGTTTCGATCCATGCTGTAGGGCTTCTCTCGGGTGGAGCCTACTGGGATCCCCTTCTTGTCCGCGTATGCGATCAGGTCAGCGCGGCTCTTGAACTCCCACTCCCGCCAAGGCGCAATAATCCTTATCTCGGGCATCAACGAGTAGGCGCAGAGCTCGAAGCGGACCTGGTCATTGCCCTTGCCCGTGGCGCCGTGCGCGATGGCCCAGGCGCCTTCCTTTTTCGCCACCTCCACCAGACGCTTGGAGATCACCGGGCGGGCCAGGGAGGTCCCCAGGAGGTAGTCGTTCTCGTAGATCGCATTGGAGCGAATAGCGGGGAAGACGTAGTCCCGGACAAACTCCTCCTTAAGATCGTCGATGTAGATCTTGCTGGCGCCGGTGGCCAGCGCCTTCTCTCGGAGCCCGTCCAACTCCTCGGCCTGGCCCACGTCCGCGGTGTAGGCGATGCACTCGGCATCATAGTTCTCGATGAGCCACTGAAGCATCACCGAAGTGTCCAGGCCCCCTGAGTAGGCAACGACGATCTTTCTCTTCATGGTGTTTCTCCTTTTGCTGAATCAGCTCACGGTTGTATCCAGATTGATGAACGCACGCAGATCCGCTTCGATCTCGTCCATGCGCTCACCCGCTTCCAGGATCACCAGGATCGTATCATCCCCGGCCACGGTCGCCAGGATCCCAGGCGGGGACAGGTTGTCCAGGGCCAGGGCCGCCACGGCCGCGTTTCCCGGCGCGGTGTGGAGCACCACGATATTCATCGAACGATCTATACGAGTCACGGTCTGGTGCAGGGTTTGCTCGTGGCGGATCGGTACGCGCTGGGCATGGGGGCTGGACACGTATCGAGATCCGCCTCCGGACTGCGGCACCTTGAGGACGCCCATGTCCCGCAAGTCCCGGGACAGGGTGGCCTGGTTTACCTCGACCCCGCATCCCGTGAGCCGACCCCGCAGATCCCGCTGGCTCGAGATTGCATCCTGCTGTAGCAGGTCCAGTATCAGCCGACGGCGTTCGCTCTTGGAGGTTCGCGTTTTCATGACGACAAAAAATGGCGCATGAAAATGCAAAAGTCAAGCATTTTCCTGCATCGTTCGCGCCGTCACTTGGGTTCGCAGAACCCATCAACGCATTTTTCGCCCTTCTTGCACTCCACCCCAAGGCAGTTCAGGAAGCCCTGGCATCCCCACGCGCCGGGGGGCACGCAGACATCGGGGCCGCCGCCGCCGTGGTTGGGCACACAGAATAGCCCCGAGGGGCAGCCGCCCAGGTTCCCGGGCCACCGGGCCAGGTCACACTCGAACGCGCAGTGGAACTTGTTCTCCACCGCATACTGATAGCAGATCCCGCTCTCGCACTCGTAGTGTGCGGTGCAAGGATCGCAAAAATCCTTATCGCCCTTGTAGCAGGTCTCCACGGGTGCTCCCTCGATTTCGAGGGTGCAGAGCTGGAACTCCTCCCCGGGCAGCTCGAAACAGCCGAAGCCCTTGTCGCACTCCAGGTCCGTCTGGCAGATCGTGGCGCAGTAGGACTCCGCGGTGATCTCGTTGGTGTGGCAAATCAGACCCTTCTGGCAGTCCACGTCGTCCTGGCAGGGCGTGCAATGTGATCCGTCGCCCCGGCAGGTGCCAAACTGGGGGAAGCAGTAGTAGTCCTCGATCCCCTCACCTGTCTTTTTGCAGCAGTGCCCCGGCGAGCAGGAGTCCTGGTCGTTGAGGATGCACTTAGTCGAGCAGAAAGCTCCGCCTTCCTCGTCATCCATGCAGATCATGCCCGCGCCGCCGCAGTCCGTGTCCGCGACGCATGCGTCGCAGTAGGCTGCGAGCTGGCAGATCATATCGTCGCCCTTGGCCTTGCAGAGCATTGACTGCGGGCAATCCGCCGTGGTTTCGCAGGCCTCGGAGCAAAGGGGCGTGGGATCTGTCGGCCCCAGGGAGAAACAACTCAGGCCCCAGTCGGCGCAGTCAGCGTCCGTGATGCAAAACTCCAGGTAACCCGGCGGCATCTCCGCCGGGATCTCAGCGACGTTGTCATCGGCGCGGCCCTGATCCGAGGAGACAGCCCCGTCTTGGGTAATGGGGGCATCAACCCGGGCCGAGGTGTCGCCTCCGGGGACATCGACCGCGCCACCGCCGCCCCTGGAGGAGCATGCGCCCAGTGTCAGGAGGAGGCACGAGAGGAGGATCTGAGGCAGTCGATTCATCGCGTTTCCCTCTTGATGTCAGGCCGTCAAATCGGGAGACAGCTTACCAGAAATGCCTCCCGCCCCCAACACCTTGTCTGAGCAAAGGTAAGAGCCTGCGCAACAATAACTTCCCGTTTTCGGTCGCCGATGCATCCACGCTGCCGGCACCTGCTTCCCTCAACGTACACAACGGTACGCCTCACTCAGCATGCACCAGCAGCGAGGCGCCTCGACACCCGAGAAACTGGGAAGTTATTCCTGCGCCGACCCTAAGGTGGTAGAACAGCGTCCCGGACCCAGGAGGTAACTATGGAACCCCGCCCCTGCGTTGTGTTCGATTTCGACGGCACCCTCGCTGACTCGGTGGACGGCATCGTCGGCGCGGTCTCCGACACCCTGAGTCGTTACGGATACCCTCGGCCAGCGCCAGCGGAAATCGTGGACCACATGGGCCGCGGCCTGACGGCTCTCTACGGCTGGGCTGCGTCGCTCGGGGCAGAGAAAGACATGGAATCGATGATAGCGGACACACGCAAGCGCTATAGTGAAATCTGGCGAGACCACACCCGAATCTTCCCCGGAATTCCGGAACTCCTCATAGCGCTACGGGCTCGCGGTGCGGTCCTCGGGGTCCTCTCCAACAAGGGGCACGAGAGCACGGTGAAGGTGGCCAATGACCTCTTCCCAGCGGGAACGTTCGACGCGATCCACGGAATCGCTGAGGGCTGGCCCGGGAAGCCGAACCCCGAGGGACTCCTGCGCCTCCTCGACGCGGTGGGCTCCGCACCAAACCGGGCTCTCATGGTCGGGGATATGTCCGTGGATGTCCGGGTCGGACGAGCCGCAGGAGTAAGGACCGTGGGGGTCGCATGGGGGTTCCAGGGGGCCGCCGCATTCGCGGCTGACCCGCCGGACGAGATGGTCGCTGTGCCGAAGGACATTCTGGGTTCATTCGACGCCATTTTAAACGGTTGACCCTTACAGGTGGTTCTGGTACAACTCCCCGGCTTTCGTTTCAGACGGTTGGAGGGGACCGTGGACTTACTTCTCAGAGCATTCATTCTGGCCCAGGAAGGCTTGGGCGGCGGAGCTGCTCCGGCGGCAGAGGGCGCGGCAGAGGGCGCGGCAGAGGGTACCCAGCAAGCGGGGGATTCCTGCGCTGGAGGAGGCAGCACGGGCATGATCGTCTGGATGGTCCTGCTCTTCGCGCTGATGTACTTCATGTTGATTCGCCCCCAGAAAAAACAGAGGGACCAGCAGCAAA
>CAYOTU010000322.1:0-4666 GCA_964406905.1 uncultured Myxococcales bacterium
AAAGTTATCGTAATGCGCGCTCATGCTGGCGAACTCCATTACCCGCTGGGCTCCCTCCCAGAAGAGACCCACCAGATTGTCCTGGAAGAAGAGCAAAGCGGCGAGGACCGCGCCGAGGACATAGCCCACGATCTGGTTCGTAGTCCAGGCGGAGGTCATGATGCCGATGGCCAGGTACGCGGCTCCCAGAAGGAAGATCCCCAGGTAGCAGCCCAAAATGATCCCGACATCAGGATTACCCAGGGTAATAATAAGAATCGGGTAGAGCGCTGTCAGCAGGAGGGTCACCAACAGGAATCCCAGCGCGCCCAGATATTTGCCCAGGACGATCTGCGCATCTGTGACCGGCAGGGTCATGAGCAACTCAAAGGTGCCGGAGCGCTTCTCCTCGGCCACGAGGCGCATCGAGATCGCGGGAAGGTAGAACAGAAAGAATATCGGGAGGAGCTCAAAGAGGGACCGCAGACTGGCCTGACCGACCTCGAAGAACTCGTCCACGATGAAAAACTTGAGCCCCACCACCACGAGAAATACCGAGATGGCGACGTACGCTATGGGGGACGTGAAGTACGCGGTAAACTCCCGCTTTGCAATTACCCATACAGTCATGGCTTACTCCTGCGTCAGCTTGTGGAAGACCCGCTCCAGGTTCATGCGGTCCCTGGAGACCTCGAGGACCGGCCACCCCTTCTCCCCCCCCAGTCCGAGGAGGCGCTCCCGCACATCCTCGGATCCAGCAGCACGGATCTGCAGCTCGACTTCGCCCTCCACGCCGGTGCGTTGCGAGCTGACCGCCGCTGTCCACGGCGTCGCCTCCAGGACAATCCGGGCCTTGTCGGCCAACGCATAGTCACCCCGCAGCCTCAAGGAGAAGAGGGCCTCCTGATCGGAACCCTGCTCCAACTCAGCGGGGGTCCCGTCCGCTACCAGGCGGCCCCGATGGATCACCAGGAGACGATCGCAGGTGGCGACCACTTCGGGCAGGATATGGCTGGACAGAATAACGGTACGCTCCCGCCCCAGCTCCCTGATCAGGCTGCGGATCTCGACGATCTGATTGGGGTCGAGGCCCACTGTGGGCTCGTCCAGGACGAGTATCTCCGGGTCGTGAATCATGGCCTGTGCCAGGCAGGTGCGCTGGCGAAACCCCTTTGAGACGGTGCCGACGGTCTGTCCGGCGACCCCTTCCAGGCCGGTCTGCTGTATCACCCGGTTCAGGCGGTCCTTCAGACGCTGCCCAGTGACGCCCCGGAGCTGCCCAATGAACCGCAGGTAGTCCACCACCAGCATGTCATGAGAGAGGGGCGCATTCTCGGGCACATAGCCGAATGTCTTCCGTACCTCAAGGCTATGCTCGCTGACGTCCTTTCCCCGCACGCTGACGCTACCTGAGGTCGGGGGCAGGTAGCAGGTGATAATCTTGAGGGCGGTCGTCTTCCCCGCACCGTTGGGGCCTAAGAACCCGACGACCTGGCCCTTCGGGATGGAGAACGAGATGTCTCGCAACGCCTCGATGTCCCCGAATCGCTTCACCAGATTCCTTACCTCGATCATGCTTCTTCCCTCCGCGGGTTGAGACGGACTCTTGAAACCGATTATCAGTAAGACTATTCCACAGGGTGTCAAGTGTTGCTGTGTCCAAGGGTGAATGCTACAGTTCCGCCATGAAGTCCCGCAAGGCGCCCTCTCAGGTCCCTCATAGCTCCCGCAAGGAGAGAAGTCCCCTTACGCGCTTCAACATGGATAACCCGATTATCCTGTACGGTCTCGTGGGGATCTTCCTTCTGGTCCTGGTACGCATGATCGTAATCTCCCCCTCAGGGATTCGCCTCCCGCAGCCGGGAGATGTGACATCCACCAACTACATCGTCAAGCGTCCCGTACGCTGCAAGAAGCCCAACCCCAACCTGGAGCGACAGCGCCTGGATGCAGGCGCGTCTTCACGAGCGATCTATCTCTGGGAGAGCCCTGACCATTCGGGCTGGACAAAACGGATGCAGGGGGCCTTTGAAGTCCTCGGCGTGGCCCTGGGCAGGGCCTCCACCCTTGAACATGAGGTGGAACTGCTTCTGCGCTCCACTAATACCCGAGAAATAATCAGCTGGTCCCTCGTCCGGGACAGCGAGTTCTACAAAGACAAGGAGCGGACCCCAAAGGACGGCTCGAAGGACGGTACCGCTGTCTCCAGCACACCCGAGGCGGACCAGGACCAGCAGGCAGCACTCATCGCGGATAAGCGCAAGGAGCTACTCACCCTGCGGGTTGAGGCATGGAAGCAGCTCATCGACTCCCTGGGCTTCTCCCGCCTCGGCCTCGACGACCGGGAGTGCCTCCGCCTCCTCTCCGCCTCCATGTTCCGGGACCAGGTTCTGCGCGCCAGTCTCAAGGTCCTCGACCTCACCCGATCCTGGGTAATTCTTGACGCTTTCGATCCTCGCTTCAATCAGGACCGCCAGAATGGCATCGTCCTAAACGACACGGGCCAACTCCTGCCCGCCGACGCGTTGGTAATGAGTCACGTCGAGGCAATCGATACGGTGCACTCCTCCCTTTCAGACAGCATCGTCGGACGCCACTTCCCAAACCTCGCAGGGTCCCCCCTTCTGCGCCAACTCGTAAAAAACATCGTAGCAGGGCAACTCCGCCCGAACTTCTATCGCAACGAGGGCGCCACCCGAGAGGCCAAGACCCGCGCCGAGAATGCGGTCCCCCTGACCCTCCCCGTGGCCTTCAGCTCCGGAGACACGGTTATTCCTCGTGGGGAACGGGCCGAGAGTTGGCAGGTGGACTGCATCGAGAGGGCCTTTGTGATAGACGGCGCGACGCAGTCATCAGCAAAGGTCGCCGGACTCAACATTGAATCCGTGGTCTCGTTTGTGGGAATGGTCCTCCTGGTTGCAGGCTTCGTGTTTCTTCCCTTCTTCTTTCTGAAATTCCAGCATCCCCGCCCGCCACTCCACCGCCGGGATGTTGCTGTGGCCGCGTTGCTCCTGGTAATCCAGGCGGCACTCTACTATCTGGGGGTCCTCCTCATGGCTCCACTCCGTGGCGCCTTCCCTGGGCTGCGTGAGTCCACATTAATGGTGGGGATCCCGGTCGCCCTGGCGCCCATGATTCTGAACGTCCTGGTGGGCGGGGCCGCACCTTTCCTTTCAACCGTTGTGGTAGCCCTCATGGCTACCCTCGCGATGCGGTCGATCTCCCCGCTCGACTTCGGGGGAAACTTCACGTCCTTCTACATTGTCCACATTCTGATAGCGGGTATGATCTGCATTATGGCCACCCGCAAAATCAGCAGTCGGTCCGCACTGGCCCGGGCCGGGCTCCTCGTGGGTATTGCCGGGGTTGTTTACTGGATGACGGTCTACATGGCCCATATCGTCACCACGGAGACCGGCCAGTTCCAGGTCTTCATCGCTGCCCTGATCTCCGGGCTCTTGTCCTACGTAGCCGCCATCGCGCTGGTACCTACCTTTGAGTCACTATTTGGCTATCTTACCGATATGAAACTCATGGAATACGTCAACCTGAATCACCCAGCCCTCAAGGAGCTCTATGACCGCGCCCGGGGTACCTACGACCACTCAGCGAACGTAGCAAAGCTGGCTGAGGTCGCGTCGGAACGGGTCGGAGCCAACGCGCTCCTGGCCAAGGCCGGATCCCTGTTCCATGACCTTGGCAAGCTCAGGGCCAAGGAGGTCTCCACAAAGGGTGACATCGAGGATCGAGGCCTGGAATCCCCCCAATACTTCGTGGAAAACCAGTCCGACGGGATCAACCCCCACGATCACCTGAGCCCATCCATGAGCGCCAGGATCATTCGCCGACACGTGGAGAAGAGCGTCGAGGAGATCCGGCGCTACCGCCTGGGCCGGGAGATCGAGGATATTGCGGCTCAGCATCACGGAACCACGGTTATGCTCTACTTCTACGAGCGGGCGCAGGAGCAGGCCCGCGATCCCTCCCTGGTCAACGAAGAGGACTTCCGCTATCCAGGGCCCAAGCCGCAAACCAAGGAGGCCGGCATCGTCATGCTGGCCGACACCATCGAGGCTGCGATTCGCTCGATGAAGGAGTACACCGAAGGCCGGATCCGAGTTCGGGTCGAGCAGCTCATTCACGCCAAGATAGAGGACAAGCAACTCGACGAATGTCCGTTGACGTTCCAGGAGTTGGGCGAAATCCGGGAGTCCTTCGTCGCTGCCCTGGTCAGCCAGTACCACGGCCGTGTAGCCTACCCGGAGAAACGCAAGGATCAGTCCACGGTCCGTATCAAGAGAAACACGAAGGAACTCCATGAACTCGTAGACGAGGTGGACCGGGAACAAACCGTGGAGAAGACCGGAGAGACGAAGGTGCGCGGAGGAGCAGATGACACACCGAATCCTGCAAAATAATCGGCAGCGGACCAAGCGCCTTGATCACAACCTTATACATGCGTTCATCAAGGCCACGGCTACGGATATCTGGGACGGACCGGTGGAGGTATCGTTGACCTTCCTTGGGCTTCGGGCCATGGCCGCGGCGAACCGGGAGCACCGTGGCTTTCAGGGCGCTACGGATCAGATCTCGTTCCCCATGCCCGCTGTGACTGCGCCCGACCGCGTAACGCTGGTGGGAGATCTCTTGGTCTGTCCTGCGGTGGTTGCGGCCCAGAGCGCTGCGC